>CAZKWG010000414.1:0-7170 GCA_964556105.1 uncultured Enterobacterales bacterium
GAGCAGGAGCGCGCCACGCTCGAGCAGGAGCGCGCCACGCTCGAGCAGGAGCGCGACGCGGCGCTGGCCCGCGCCGCCGCCCTGGAGGCCGAGCTGGCGCGCCTGCGGCCTACTCCGTCTTCAGGATCATGAACTGCACGCGGCGGTTCGCCGCGCGGCCGGCCTCGGTGCTGTTGGTCTTGATGGGCGAGCTCTCGCCGTAGCCCTTCGCCACGAGGCGATCCGGGGAGACGCCCTGGCTCACCAGCCAGGCCATGACCGTCTCCACGCGGCGCTGGGAGAGGTCGAGGTTGTAGAGCGCGTCGCCCTTGTCGTCCGTGTGCCCCTGGATCTCGATCAGCTTGAGCTCGGGGTGGGACTGAAGCACGCCGACCACCTGCCGAAGGACCGAGTCGCCGTCGGGGCGCAGGGTCGCCTCGTTGAAGTCGAAGAGCACCGCCTCGGAGATGACGACCTCCTTCTTCTGGACATCGACCATGGGCGCTTTCAGGGTGAACTCGACCACGGTGAGGCCGGGCTTGTCCGCCGCGACGTTCAGGATGCGACCCTCGGCGCCGTAGCCCTCCGCGCTGACCAGGACGCGCCACTCGCCAGGCGGGAGCACCGTCTGGACGCGTCCCGCCTCGCCGAGCGCGAGGGGCGCGATGGTCCCCGGACCCTCCACGGTGACGGTGGCGGGGATGGGCTTGCCGGCGCCGTCGCGGGCGATGAAGCGGGTGGTTCCGGGCAGCCAGGCCAGGGTGAGCTGGACCGCGTTGGCCCCCTCCTTCAGCGTCGTGCCACCCAGGCTCGCGCTCACGTAGCCCCTCCGCCGAGACCGTGCCGTCCAGCGTGGTCTCGGGGAGCAGGTCGCTCAGGCCGACCTTCCCGCTCGCGTCGGCGCTCAGGGTCTGCCCGCCCATCACGACGGTCGCCGGCAGCGCCTTGCCCTCGTCGTTCTGGACCGTCAGGCTCCACTGGGCCAGGGCGTCCGGGCAGCCGTCCTCGTCGCGCCAGCCGTTCATCGCCTCGGGCTCGCGCACGCAGGCGTCCACGTCGTCCACCAGCCCGTCCAGGTCGGTGTCGCGGTTCGGGTCCTTGATGTAGGCGTAGCCCAGCCCGGCGTAGGCCCTCCAGGCCGCGGCGCCCGCGCCCTCCGAGAGGCCCGCCGCGCCGCCGACCGTCCAGGTCAGCCCACGCTTCGCCCGCCCGCCCACGCTGAGCAGCGCCTCGCCAGGGCTCGCGGTGCCGGCGAACTCGTTCTTCGTCAGCGCGGCCTCGTAGACCAGCTCACCGCGCACGCCCAGCCAGTCGTAGACCGCGTAGCCCGCGCCCAGGCTGGCCAGCAGCGCGCCGCCGCCGGTCTGGTTCTGGAAGCTCAGCTCGGGCCGCTGCCGGTACCCGAGGTTGGTGTCCACGGTGTACCGCGCCCCGTGCAGGCCGGCGGCGGCGACGCCGCTGAAGCCCAGGCCGGGATCGCCGAGCAGCTTCGTCTCGTCGCCGGTGGGCAGCGTCATGGTCGGCACCAGGCTCAACGCGAAGCCCTCCCCCTCGGGCACGATGAGCCCGATCGGAAGACCCAGGCGTAGATCGCCGATCCCGGCCCCCTGTGAACCCTCGATGCCGGTGCTGGACAGGTAGAGCGGGGCCGCCGCCGTCACCGAGAGCCGCCGGCCCGGCGCGGCCATCACGCCCAGGTTCAGGGCCATGATGTCGTCCAGCAGCACCTCTTCGGTGACGCCGTTCCAGTCCTCGTAGACCTGGACCAGCCCGGCGTTGGCCAGCTCGAAGAGCCCGGTGACGCCCAGCGAGCGCGCAGGGGCGGCGGCTGGCCGCCAGACGCTCACCAGGTCGAGCGGGCCCCCCAGGGTGGGGACCGGGGAGAAGTGGTGGCCGTCCAGCCCGTCCTGAGCGGAGGCGGTGGCGAGGAGCAGAAGGAGGAAGGTCATGGTGCCACCTGGCGCGACTTGCGGCGGAGGAGGGTCAGGGGGGCCAGGGCCAGCAGCCAGGCGAGGCCGGTGGGCGCGGGCTCGGCGGTGGTGCAGGCGCAGCCGCCCTTGACATAAGAGAGGGGGAAGTTGTCGTCGGAGGCGTCGTTGGGGTCGGAGCCGCGCCCGATCTCCGAGCCGTCGTCCAGGCCGCCGCTGTCGCTGTCGGGGTCGAGCGGGTCGGTCCCGGCCTCGAGCACCTCGTCACCGTCGGTGACCGTGTCGTCATCCGTGTCGGCGTCGTCGGGGTCGGTGCCCAGCTCGGTCTCGTCCAGGTCGGTCAGGCCGTCCTGGTCGCCGTCGTACAGCTCGTCGTAGCCGTCACAGTCGTTGTCCAGGCCGTCCTCGAGCTCGGGCGCGCCCGGGTAGACCGTGACGTCCGCGTCGTCGCAGTCAGCGCCGCCGTACAGATCGCTGTCCTGGCCATCGAGGTCGGCGTCGTAGTCGGAGTTGCCGGCGCAGTCGCCGTCCACGCCGTCGTACCAGGCGTCCGAGGCCCCGGCGTAGATGCTGTCGTCCGCGTCGTCGCAGTCAGCGCCGCCGTACAGATCGCTGTCCTGGCCGTCCAGGTCGGCGTCGTAGTCGGAGTCACCGGCGCAGTCGCTGTCCACGCCGTCGTACCAGGCGTCCGAGGCCCCCGTATACACGCTGTTGTCCGCGTCGTCGCAGTCAGCGCCGCCGTACAGATCGCTGTCCTGGCCGTCCACGTCGGCGTCATAGTCGGAGTCGCCGGCGCAGTCGCTGTCCACGCCGTCGTACCAGGCGTCCGGCGCGCCCGCGTAGACGGTGTCGTCGTCGTCGTCGCAGTCGTCCCCGCCCGCGGCGATGGCGTCGTGGCCGTCGTTGTCCACGTCGTTGGTGTAGCCGGAGCAGTCCTGGTCGATCCCGTCATAGTCGGGGTCGGGGGCGCCCGGGTAGATGCTGTCGTCGGCGTCGTCACAGTCGCCGGACGTGTCCGAGCCGAGCGCCTCGCCCGCGTCGGAGCAGTCCGTGTCCGAGGACGCCGTGGTCGAGGTCGTGCGGTAGCCGTCGTCGTCGCCGTCGGCGTAGCACAGCTCGGCGTCGTCGCAGTCGCTGTCCACGCCGTCTCCCGCCGCCTCGATGGCGCCGGGGTGGATGTCGCCGTCGCTGTCGTCACAGTCGTCGTCGCTGGCCGCGTAGCCGCTGGGCAGGTCGCAGCTCGTCGTGGTCGTGCCCGGGTCGCCGTAGCCGTCCCCGTCGTCGTCCCCGTAGTAGGTGCTCTCCGAGTCGGCGTCCACGCTGCTGTCGGCGGAGTCGGTCAGGCCGTCGCAGTCGTTGTCGTCCCCGTCACAGACCTCGGAGGCGGCGGGGTTGATCGCGCTGTCGGCGTCGTCGCAGTCGCCGGACGACTCCGAGCTGAGCGCCTCGCCCGGGTCCGAGCAGTCGCTGTCGGTCGAGCTGACCGTGCTGCTGGTGCGGTAGCTGTCGTTGTCCACGTCGGCGTAGCAGGTCTCCAGCCCGTCGCAGTTGCTGTCCGTCCCGTCGCCGGTCGTCTCCGTCGCGCCCGGGTTGATGGACGAGGAGCTGTCGTTGCAGTCGCCGGACGTGTCTGAGCTGAGCGCCTCGCCGGAGTCGTTGCAGTCGCTGTCGGTGGAGCTGACGGTTGTGGTCGTGCGGTACAGATCGTTGTCGGCGTCGGCGTAGCAGGTCTCCGAGCCGTCGCAGTTGCTGTCCACGCCGTCGCCGGTGATCTCCGTGTCGGCCGGGCTGATCGCCGCGCTGGTGTCGTTGCAGTCGTCGTCGTTGGACACGTAGCCGGTGGGGGCGTCGCAGCTCGAGGTGCGGTCGGCGGGATCGCCGTAGCCGTCCCCGTCATCGTCGTCGTAGTAGGTGCCGCCGCTCGAGGTGTCCACGCTGCTGTCGGCGGAGTCGGTCAGGCCGTCGCAGTCGTTGTCGTCGCCGTCACAGACCTCGGTGGCCGCCGGGTTGATGGACGAGGAGGTGTCGTCACAGTCACCGGACGTCTCCGAGCTGAGCGCCTCGCCAGAGTCCGAGCAGTCGCTGTCGGTGGAGCTGACGGTGGTGCTGGTGCGGTAGAGGTCGTTGTCGGCGTCGGCGTAGCAGGTCTCGAGGCCGTC
Organism: uncultured Enterobacterales bacterium; assembly: GCA_964556105.1. GTDB lineage: Bacteria > Myxococcota_A > UBA796 > UBA796 > CAZKWG01 > CAZKWG01. Next base: position 4,067 of record CAZKWG010000414.1, read on the forward strand.
GCAGTTGCTGTCGGTGCCGTCGCCTGCGGTCTCCGTCGCGCCCGGGTTGATGGACGAGGAGCTGTCGTTGCAGTCACCGGACGTGTCCGAGCTCAGCGCCTCGCCGGAGTCCGAGCAGTCGCTGTCGGTGGAGCTGACCGTGCTCGTCGTGCGGTAGTTGTCGTTGTCCGCGTCAACGTAGCAGGTCTCGCGGCCGTCGCAGGTGCTGTCCACCCCGTCGCCGGCGGTCTCGGTGGCGCCCGGGTTGATGGAGGAGGAGCTGTCGTTGCAGTCCGTGCTGTTGCTGACGTAGCCCGAGGGCGCGTCGCACCGCGACACCGTCGTCGTCGAGACGCCGTAGCCGTCGCCGTCGGCGTCCCGGTAGAAGGTGCTCTTCCCGGCGGACGCCACCGAGGTGTCGCTGTCGTCGGTCAGCCCGTCGCAGTCGTTGTCCACGTCATCGCAGACCTCCGTGGCCTCGCTGTAGACCGCCGCGTCCGTGTCGTCGCAGTCCACGTCCTCGCACTCGCCGTCGCCGTCGGCGTCCTGGCAGCCCTCGTAGAGGTAGGCCGTGCTGCCGATGGTGCCGATGAGCACGTCGTCGAAGCCGTCGTTGGTGACGTCTCCGCCCGGCTTGCCGCCGATGGAGTAGCCGAAGTTGGCGTCTCCAATGTTCAGGGTGTTGGCCGGCGTGCTCCTCAGGCCCGAGGACGACCCGTGGAAGACGTAGGTGTAGCTGTGGTCGTAGTCGTCGGAGACCGCGACGTCGTCGTAGCCGTCCCCGTTGACGTCGCCGACCATCTGCACCGTGTAGCCGAAGCCCGTACCGCTGCTCGGCGCGCTGAGCGTGGCGTAGTTCGAGGTGCTCACGCCAGAAGAGGACCCGTAGAAGACGACCAGCCGACCCGTGCTGCTGCTGTAGGTGGGATCTCCGGTCACGATGTCGTCGTAGCCGTCGCCGTTGATGTCGCCGCCGCCCGCCACGTCGAAGCCCAGCTCGCTCGAGCCGGAGCGCGTGAGCGTGGTCGTGGTGCCGGGGAAGCTGGAGGCGCCGCGCACCACGTAGATCGTGTTGGCCGTCGCGTCGCCGTAGACCACGTCGTCGTAGCCGTCGTTGTTCACGTCGCCGGCCCGGCTCACGCTGGGCGCCGCGGAGGTGCTGTCCGAGTAGACCGACGTGGTGTTCAGGCCCGAGGACGAGCCCCGGTAGAAGTCGATCTGCGGCTCCTGGGAGCCGACCGCCACGTCGTCGTAGCCGTCGTTGTTGAAGTCTCCGACGATCTCCAGGCCGCGACCCAGGCCGTAGACCCCCGTGGCCGTCGCGCTGCTCGAGCTGCCGAGGCCGGACGAGCTGCCGTGGTAGACGAAGAAGCGCTCCGAGTAGAACTCACAGACGATGGCGTCGTCGTAGCCGTCCCCGTTGATGTCGCCGCCGTTGTCCACGTACTCGCCGAACTTCCCGTAGTAGTCCGCCCCGGTCCAGGACCGGCTCTCGGTGGTGTTCAGGCCGGAGCTGCTGCCGTGGTAGGAGAAGGCCTGTCCGTAGAGCGCGGTGCCGAAGCGGGCGCCCACCAGGGCGTCCGCATAGCCGTCGTTGTTGACGTCTCCGCCCAGCGACACGCCGATGCCGAAGTCCGTGCTGGACTCCGTGAGCGTGGTGCTGGCCGTGGACAGCACGGGGTCGATGTGGATGGGCCAGGTGGCGTCCGTGTCGTCCACATGGATCCGGATGAGGTCACCCTCCACCGTCATCCAGGCGTCCAGGGTCCGCTTCCGGTCGTCCCAGGCCTGCAGCCCCGCGTAGGTCCAGCGGCCGCCGGCCGGTGTCTCCAGCAGGACGAGCTCGCCGCTCAGGGTGGGCGTCGCGCCGCTGACCGCCACCTCGAGGACCAGCGGGCCGTCGCCCGAGGGCGCCTCGTCGAGCGTCCAGCCCTGCTGAACGCCCCCGTTGGCGCGGGTCCAGCGCTCCAGGCCGCCCTGAAGCGGGCGCTCCAGGGTGGGCTGGCAGGTGGCGGGGCGCAGGCGCGGGCTGCCCGGCCAGCAGCCGCCGTCCCGCGGCGCCGCGAGGGGCTGTGGCTTCAGCGCGCCCTCGCGGCCCCAGGACTCCGTGCTCAGGCCGAGGCCGTCCTGGCCGTCATCCAGCCAGAGGCCGTCCAGGCCGATCTCCACCCGCGCGCCGCGACCGGGGAGGGGGGTGAAGGCGTCGGCACCACTGTCGACGTTCTCGGGGGAGGTGCAGGCGCCCAGCAGGGCGAGCAGAGAGAGAGGACGCGCGACCATGGGCGCTCCGGGGGACTGAGGGGGCTGTGCGGTAGATGTGTTGAGTTCGTTGCAATATTCGTGCCATGACTCCGCTGGCTGAATTGTCGGCCTCGGGAGCGCATGGGCCTCGCTGAGCCGGGGAGCCCTGCGTTCGCCGTGAACGCCCCCGCGTTCACAGCGAACGCAAGCCCGGCCGGCACGGCCTCCCTCCGGTCGACGATAGACTGACGGAGATGCCTCCCTCGCTTCGCCACCGCGCGCCCTGGCTGCTGCTCCTCGTGGCGCCCTGGCTCCTGCTCTGGCCGCTGCCGCGGGTCTTCCTGTCCGAGCCCGTCACCAGCCCGCTGTCTGAGGGTGTCACCCACCTCTGGGGCTGGTGGGCCGCGCTCTCCGAGGGCTCCCCCTTCCAGGTGCGGACGACGCTGCTCAACTATCCGGATGGGCTCACCTTCCAGCTCATCGATCCCCTGCACCTGCTGCCCTACGCGCTCGGCGCGCTGCTCAGCCCGGCGGCGGGCTTCAACCTCGTGCTGGTGTCGGGCCTCATGGCGGGCGGGCTGGGTGGGCTCCTGCTGGCGCGCGAGGCGGGCGCGGACTCGGACGGGCAGGCCATCGGCGCGGCGGTCGGGCTGAGCGTGCCGACCACGCTGGCTGTCGCGGTGGACGGGATCACCGAGGGGCTCGGCGTGGGCTGGGTGGCGGTGCAGCTCGCCTGTCTGCTCTCGCTGCGCCGCGGCGTGACGCGGGGGCGGCTGGTTGGCCTCGGTCTCGCCCTGGTCGCCTCCGTGCTGTCGGGGCCCTACAACGCCGTCTGGGTGGCGATCCTGGACGTCCCTGTCGGCGTCTGGCTCCTGCGCCGCACC
>CAZKWG010000415.1:0-7145 GCA_964556105.1 uncultured Enterobacterales bacterium
CCTGGGCCGAGGACTGGGCCCTCTTCCGCGCCCTCTCGCGCGGCAGCGACGCGGGCTGGGAGCGCTTCTCCCCAGAGCTGCAGCGCCGCGAGCCCGCCGCCCTCGCCCGCGCCCGGGAGCAGCACGCCGAGGCCATCCTCGCCGAGCTGGGCGCGCAGGCCCTCTTTCGCCGCCAGTGGGACGCCCTTCATCAGGCCGCTCGCGAGCGCAAGGTGCGCATCGTCGGCGATCTGCCCATCTACATGTCCGGGGACGGCTGCGACGTCTGGGCGCACCGCGAGCTCTTCCTCTGGGGAGAGGACGGCCGCGCCGATCCACTCTCCGGCGTCCCGCCCGACTACTTCTCCCCGCAGGGCCAGTTCTGGGGCAACCCCATGTACGACTGGGCCGCCCACAAGAAGAGCGGCTTCGCCTGGTGGATCGCCCGCTTCCGCGAGTCGCTCGAGCTGTGCGACGTGGTGCGCTCCGACCACTTCCGCGGCTTCTCCGAGTGCTGGGCGGTGCCGCGCAGCGCCCAGGGCGACGCGCGTCTGGGCTCCTGGACGCCCGCGCCCGGCAAGGCGCTGTTCACGGCGCTGCGCAAGAAGCTGGGGGATCTGCCGATCATCGCCGAGGATCTCGGCCACATCACCCCCGACGTCGAGGCCCTGCGCGACGGCTTCGGGCTGCCGGGCATGAAGATCCTCCAGTTCGCCTTCGTCGGCGACCCGGATCACGCCTTCCTCCCCCACAACTGGGAGCACCCGCGCTGGGTGGTCTACACCGGCACGCACGACAACGACACCGTGCGCGGCTGGTACGACAGCGCGAGCGAGGAGATCCGCCACCGCTTCCGCGTCTACAACTGGTCGAGCGGCCACGAGCCCAACTGGGACCTGATCCGGCTGGCCTGGTCGAGCACCGCCGCCATGGCGGTCGCGCCGATGCAGGACGTGCTCGGGCTGGGCGCCGACGGGCGCATGAACACCCCGGGCCTCGCCAAGGGGAACTGGCTCTGGCGCTGCCCCCTGCTGCCTGAGCAGGGCGCGCACCGGCTCCGTGAGCTCGCGCAGAGCTATGGACGCACTCCTGGGCCCCGGGGCTGATATGATCACCGCGCGCGAGCCGCCGCTCGCCGCCCTTCCGCTACAGGTGCTCCCATGATCGGCCGGATGATCAACCTCCCCTTCAAGGTCCTGGGCGCCGTCTCGCGCAAGCTCCAGGAGCGCAACGACGCCGTGGTCGAGGCGAAGTACGGCAAGGGCGTCGAGGCGGACGACTACTCGGACTTCGACAACCGGGACGTCCTCTTCGAGAAGCTGCCCCCCGAGTGGAACCCGGGCGCGATGGAGCTGGACGCGAGCCGGGCGCTGGCCGACCACAAGGCCGGGAGCGCGATGCTGGTGGACGTGCGGAAGCCCGCCGAGTTCGCCCGCTCTCACGCCCCCGGCGCGCTGAACATGCCGCTGGGCACCGTCCACATCCGCCTCGCCGAGCTGCCGCCGGACCAGCGGGTGATCATCTACTGCGACGACGGCCGCCGCAGCCGCGAGGCCGCCAGCTTCGTGCGCTTCCGGGGCCTGGAGGACACCTGGTCGCTCACCGGCGGCCTGCCCGCCTGGACGCGCGCCGGCGGAAAAACCGAAGGAGGTGGCCGATGAACCGGCGCTGGCTGCTCCTCCCCCTCGTCGCCATCCTCCTGATCGGCGTCGCCCTGGCCTGCGGCAGCGGCAACAACTCCGTCCGCGAGGCGACCCGCCAGGTCTCCAAGGTCGTGCCCGTGGTGGAGAAGGTCTCAGAAGAGCTCACCCGCGAGCCCGTGGCCTGCGAGCCGGCGTTCAAGACCGCCCAGCCGCGCGGCTGCACCAGCCAGACGCTCACCTGCGGCTCGGTGGTCGAGGGCAACAACACGGGGATGACCCGGCACTTCAGCGACCAGTTCTACGTCGCGGCCTTCTGCACGCCCCAGCGCCACTACTACGAGGAGGCCGGCGAGGCCGTCTACCGGCTGGAGCTGCCGCCGAACATCCAGGCCGACATCCGCCTGGACAGCGACTGCGTGGACCTGGACGTCGTCAGCATGAGCTGGGCCGACACCAGCTCCTGCCCGGGAGAGGCCCACACCGGCCGCATCCGTCAGTGCGAGATGAACACCGACTCCGAGGGCGGGAAGATCCGCATCACGACCGTCAACGAGCCGGAGGTCCACGTGCTGGCGGTGGACGGAAAGCAGGGCGCGACCGGGAATTTCCGGCTGAGCGTCGTCTGCTCGACCTACCGCTGAGCGCGTGAGCCCCGGCCGCAGACGCGCCCTCCGGCTCGCGCAGCTCCTGGCGAGCGCGCTGGTCATCTACGTCCTGGTCCGCGACCTGGACCAGGCCGAGGTGGCGAGCGCCCGGGAGCGGGTCTCGCTCGGCTGGCTCGCGGCGGCGATGGGCGTCAAGGGGCTCGGGCTGTGCATGCACGAGCTGCGGCTCTGGTTGTGCCTGCCGGCGCCGCGCCCGCCCTTCTTCCGCGTCTTCGCCGTGGGCTCCGTGGCGGGGATGATGAACCTCGTCCTGCCGGCCCGCGGCGGCGATCTGCTGGCCATCGCCCTGCTGAACCGCGAGTGTGGCGTGCGCGTCAGCGCGGCGACGGCGGCGGTGGGGCTGGTGGCCTTCCTGGAAGCGGCGGTCTTCGGCGTGTTTCTCTGCGGCGTGCTGGCGCTCGGCGCGGCGCGCTGGGTCTCGGTGATCGGCGCGGAGGCCCACGGCGAGGCGACGCTGCTGGTGGGCGGGATCACGGGGGCGGGGCTGGTGGGGATCCTCGCCCTGTTCTTCCTGGGTCGCTCCGAGCGCCTGCGCGGGGTGAGCCTGCCGGGGCCGCTGCGCTGGATCCGCGCCACCGCGGATGACGCGGGCTCGGTGCTCGCCACGCCGCTCGAGGTGACGAAGCACCTCGTGCTGGCGGCGGCGGGCGTGGGCCTCACCCTGGGCGGCTTCGCCCTGGCCCTCCCCGCCGTGGGCCTGAGCCTGCCCCTGCCCCTGCTGGCCGCGGCGGGCGTGCTGGCCCTCTCCAGTGTCGCCGGGGTCGCGCTGCCGCCCACCTTCGCCGCCGGGCCCGCCGCCGTCAGCGTCGCCGTCCTGGCGGCCTTCGGCGCCACCCGCCCCGAGGCCCTCGCCTACGCCGGCGCCTACTGGCTGGTCGCCCACGTCCCCGCCGGCCTGCTCGGCCTGCCCTTCGTCTGGGGGCGCGGCGGCGTCTACCCAGGCGCGTCGCAGGGCACGCCGTAGGTCGCCGTGAGCGTGCCGGCCCGCCCGGAGATCCACCCCCGCAGGTGATCCTGGTAGGCCAGTATCGTCTCGTAGGCGAATTCCTTGCGCGGGTCCACCTGCGCGTAGGGGTTGATCAGCGCCGCCGCCGCGTCCACGTCCGCCCGCAGGTCCACGCCGGTCAGGGCGGTGCACAGCGCCGTGATCGCCGCCAGGAACTGCGCCTGGCAGGTGGGGTCGCTCCAACACCCGGTGGAGAGGGCGCCCCACTGCGGGGTCATCGGCATGGCGTCATAAAAGGCCCAGTCATGGTCCCAGGGCAGGATCTGCGCCAGCCCGCTCTCGGGGTCGAAGTACACCCGGTAGTTGTTCTTGTTGTTGGAGTAGCCGTCGTACTGACCGGTCCAGAACTCCGCCGCCATCATCGCCGTGTGGTGCGCCAGGTCAACCCGGCTCCCCACCGTGTCCGCCCAGCTCCCCTCCCCTCTCCCGTAGGCGGCGATGGCCTCGGTGACGGCGTGCACGTCCGCGTGGCCGATGTCCTCGCCCTCGTCCAGATGGAAGAGGTCCTGGCTCGCCGCGTCGAAGTCGATAAAAGTGTAGGTGGACCAGTCCGCGGCCAGCCAGTAGTCTCCGTCGTAGAGATTCCCGCTTGGGTCGCCATAGTTTCGCTCGAGGAAGAGCTCGTCGGTCGCCTCGACGTTCGAGTACAGCCCGTAGTCCTCGCCATTCACGCTCACCCAGAGATAGCCCACGCGCGGCGCGGGGACGCCGACGGCGCGGTAGACCTGAAACGCCGTGCGATCATGGACGAAGCTGTAGTCCTGGACCATGTTCTTGACGTTCAGCCGCTTGAGGCCGTGCCAGCGCTGGCTCGGATCGACGAAGTTCAGGTCCACCTTGAAGCCGGTCTTCCCCGAGAGCGCCCGGTAGCTGCCCAGCTTGCCCCCGACGCGGATCCCGACGCCGTCCATGGGCTCGCCGTCCAGGACGATGGAGGCCTCGACGAAGGTGTAGGGCGCGCTGGCCAGCGCGGCGAGGGCGTCTGAGGAGAGCGTGATGTCCAGGTCGATCACCCGCTCCAGGGTGAAGACCTGGTCGGTCGTGTCCGGCGCCACCGAGGCGCCGATCTGCTCCAGCGGCGCGCCAGTGTCCACGAGCGCCACCGCCTCGAGGCCGTGCCCCAACCAGAAGGCCTCGCGCGAGGGCACGGGCGAGCGACAGGCGCCGAGGAGGAGGAGCGCAGCGGCGGCGAGGAGGCGGTTCATCACGTCGAGAGCATAGGATCATCGCGGAGGAGTCCGAAGCCCTCGCGCGCCGGCACCCCCGAGGACGCCGACGGCTACGCGCTGCGCGCGATCGCGCCCTCCTTCGCGCTCTCTCGCCGCCGCGGCGCGAGGCGTTGACGTCGCGCCGCCTCTTTCGATATACCCGGCCCTCCAGCAGAGGAGCGACGATGCCCGCCCATCCCCCAGCCAACAATGTGCGAGGCGATCTCATCGCCATCGGCGGCGCGGAGGACAAGACGCGCGAACGCCATGTGCTGGGGAGGCTCGTGGGGCTCGCCGGCGGGAGCAACGCGCGCATCGCCATCCTGCCCGTCGCCAGCATGATCCCGGGCGATCTGGCCGACGCCTATGTGCGCGTCTTCCGCGACCTCGGCGCGTCGGACATCCACGTCTTCGACGTGCGGCGCCGCGAGGAGGCCTTCGATCCCGACCGCCTGCGCCAGCTCCAGGAGTGCACGCTGGTCTTCTTCACCGGCGGCGACCAGCTGCGGCTCGTGGTCACCCTGGGCGGCACCCCGATGGTCCAGGCCATCCGCCGCATGAACGCGTCGGGCGTCCCCGTGGCCGGCACCAGCGCAGGCGCCGGCGCCCTCTGCCAGCACATGATCGCCCGCGGCCGCTCCGGTCAGGTCGCCGGCCGCCACATGGTCAACCTGGCCGCCGGCCTCGGGCTGACCAACCGCATCGTCGTGGACCAGCACTTCTCCCAGCGCCACCGCATGGGCCGCCTCTTCTCCGCCGTCTCGCTGAACCCCTTCCTCATCGGCGTCGGCATCGACGAGGACACCGCCGCCTGCCTGGACGCGCGCAACCGCCTCTCCGTCTGGGGCAAGGGCAGCGTCACCATCGTGGACGGCTCGGACATCCGCTTCACCAACGTGCACGAGGTCGAGGGGCGCAAGCCCGCCACGGTGATCGGGCTCGCCGTCCACGTGCTCACCGCGGGCGGCAGCTACGATCTCGTCAACCGGACCGGCGCCCCGCCCCCGGTCAGCCTGCTGGAGGGCGCCCAGCTCAGCGCGCGCGCCGCCGGCTCCGAGCTGAACGAAGACCCCGACGACCTCGACCCCCCGGACGACGGCGGCGAGAGCACCGACCCCGACGACCTCTTCCCTCCGGAGCCCGCATGAAGGTCCTCGAGACGCGCGTCTACCGTGGCCCGAACCTCTATGGTTACAGGCCGATCATTCGCTTGACCGTGGACCTGGAGGAGCTCGAGGAGTACCCCTCCGACCGCATCCCCAACTTTGTCGATAGACTGGTCGGGTTCGTCCCCAGCCTGCAGGACCACACCTGCAGCTACGGCGTCAAGGGCGGCTTCGTGCGGCGGCTGCGCGAGGGCACCTGGATGGGCCACATCCTGGAGCACCTCTCGCTGGAGCTGCAGTGCCTGGCGGGCACGCCGGTCACCTACGGAAAGTGCCGCTCCACCGGGGAGCCGGGCGTCTACCACGTCATCTACTCCTACGACGAGGAGCGCGTCGGCCTGAAGGCCTCCGAGATCGCCCGGAAGCTGCTCACCAGCCTGCTGCCGCCCGAGCTGCCGAGCGCGTACACCGAGCCCTTCGACTTCCACGCCGAGCGGGAGAAGCTGGCCCGCCTCGCCGAGCGCATCGCGCTGGGCCCCTCGACCCGCTCGCTGGTGGACGAGGCGAAGAAGCGGGGCATCCCCTTCCTGCGCCTGAACGACCAGTCCCTCGTGCAGTTCGGCTGGGGCCGCCACCAGAAGCGCATCCAGGCCACCGTCACCAGCGAGACGCGCCACATCGCCGTCGAGATCGCGCAGGACAAAGAGCTGACGAACAAGCTGCTCTATGACGCGGGGCTGCCCGTGCCGAAGAGCGTGCTGGTCGATGACGAGGAGGAGGCGGTCGAGGCGGCGGCCTCCATCGGCTACCCGGTCGTGCTCAAGCCCTACAACCTCTCGCACGGCCGCGGCGTCGCCATCGATCTGCGCGACGAGGCCGCCGTGCGCGACGCCCACAAGAAGGCGGCCGAGCTCTGCGACACGATGCTGGTCGAGACCTTCCTGCCCGGGCGCGACCACCGCATCCTGGTCATCAACCAGGAGATCGTCGCCGTCTCCGAGCGCGTGCCCGGCCACGTCGTCGGCGACGGAGCGAGCACCATCGGCCAGCTCGTCGAGAAGACCAACCAGGATCCGCGCCGCGGCGTGGGCCACGAGAACCTGCTCACCCGCATCGAGATCGACCACCAGGCCGAGCGCCTGCTCGCCCTGGCCGGCAAGACCCTGGAGACGGTGCTGGCCAGGGGCGAGGTCTTCTTCCTGCGCTCCACCGGCAACCTCTCCACCGGCGGCACGGCCATCGACCGCACCGACGTGATCCACCCGGAGAACGCCGAGATCGCCACCCGCGCCGCCGCCGTGATCGGGCTGGACATCGCCGGCATCGACCTCATGGCCCCCGACATCACGAAGCCCGTGCGCGAGACCGGCGGCGGCATCGTCGAGGTCAACGCCGCCCCCGGCTTCCGCATGCACCTCTCGCCCACCGAGGGCCGCCCGCGCAACGTCGCCGGCCCCGTGCTGGACATGCTCTTCCCGCCCGGCTCCCAGTCGCGCATCCCCATCCTCGCCATCACCGGCACCAACGGCAAGACCACC
>CAZKWG010000416.1:0-7144 GCA_964556105.1 uncultured Enterobacterales bacterium
GGCGCTGGCTGGCGCGATCAGGGGCGGAGGACCGGGGCGAGGCCACGGACGGGGCCTGCGCCTTGTCGGATGGGCGCTGGGCGAGCCGCTTCGCCGAGAGCTGCGTGGTGGGCCGCTTCGGCGCCGATGGCGGCCTCCGCGCGGTGATGAGCCGCGAGGACGGCGTGGTCGTCGGCTTGGACGCCAACGGTGACCCGGCCTTCACCCTGACGCTTCAGGCGAGGTCGCGCCTCGCCGCCCTCGATCTGGACGGGGATGGGCGCGACGCGCTGCTCGTGGCGATCCACGGGCAGGGGCTCGCCTGGATAGAGCTTGTGCTGCCCTAGACCAAGGAGCGCCCGTGGAGACTCAGGACCCGATCGCCTCGCTCTCGTCGAACAAGCTCTCCGAGCGCGCCGCGGCGGGGCGCGACCTCGCCAAGGTCGGCAAGCCGGATCTCATCGAGCGCCTCGTCGAGATGGCGCAGCGGGACGCCAGCCCGGCGGTCCGCCTGACCATGGCCAGCGCCGCCGCCGACATCCTCTCGCGTCACCGGGTCGGGCCGCGCGCGAGCCAGGTCAGCGCGGGGACCCGACGCGACCTGCTGGCGGTGATTCGCGCGGTCGATCCTGGTGTAAACGCCGGCCTGTTCTCGATGCTCGCCTGCCTGGGCGAGCCGGAGTGCTTCCAGCACATCGCCGTCGGGCTGCGCGATCCGCGGGGCAACGTGCGCGTCGGCGCGGCCGTGGGCCTGATGCGCCTCTGCATGTCCATCCAGACCTTCGGAGACGCCGCGCTGGAGCGGGACGTCGTGGCCCTGCTGCGCGATCGGCGGCTGAAGCCCGACGCGCTCGCCGAGGTGGCGCGGGTCTGTGGCGCCGTGGGCTACCGGACGGCGCGCCCGGCCCTGGCGGAGCTCGTGCTCTCCGGCGTTCACGGCGACGCCGTCTCCACGGCGCTGGATGTGCTCTCAGCGGGCGCCGCGCCGCTCAGCGGGGCCTGGGTCTCGGACGGGCTGGACGCCGGCGAGGTCAACCCCGAGCGTGGCCCCGTCCTGCTGTGGGCCTTCTCCGATCAGGGCGTGGTGGAGGCCGGCCCGACGGGCTGGCGGCTCGTGGAGGACGCGAGCCCGGGCGCGGTGCGGCGGATGTTCATCCGTCGCGTAGGCGAAGCGGAGGCCGGGCCGGCGCTCCAGACGTCTGGCCGAACCTTCTACCCGGCGAACGAGGCTGATCTGCTGGAGGCCATCGACCTCGCGGTTCAAGCCGACACGCTGTCCGGCGACGCGCTCCCCGCCGAAGACATGGCCAGCGTCGAGGACCGCGTGGCCGCCGCCGCCCTCTGCCCTGGCCTGAACGAAGGGGGACCGGCGCTGCGCGCGCGTGGTCTCCTGCTCGCCCGCGCCGGGCGACGCACGGAGGCGGCGGAGGCGCTGGAGCAGTCGACCAACAACAAGCGGGCGCCCGCCGACACCTGGTTCCTCCTCGGGGAGCTGCTGCTGGCCCTGGGGCGCGCCGAGGACGCGCGCAGCTGCTGGGAGACCTTCCTGAAGAAGGAGAAGCGCAAGAAGGCGCCGCACGTCGAGGCGGCCAACGCGCGACTCTCCGGCGTCTAACGCCAGACGACCTCGATATCCCAGCTCGAGAGGCGCGCCCGCAGCACCAGGTTCAGGTTCGTCACCGGCAGCAGCACGAAGGTGCGGCGATCGAGGACGTCCCAGCCGCCGCCCGTCGGGCCGGCGAGGGTCTGGAAGACCAGCGGCGCGGCGGGGTGCGAGAGGGGGGTGCTGCTACTGTCGGTCGAGATGATCTCGTCGAACCTCAGCACCGCGTCGTCCACGCTGAACACGAAGGTGTCGCCGCTGGTCGCCGGCGCCCCACCGTTGAGCAGGGTGAAGCTCACCTCTGCGTGATCGCTCACGTAGCGGGTCTCCTCGTAGGCGAGGCTCTCCTGCTCATCCGAGCGGGTGCCCTCGACCACCCAGCCATCGACGGCCTGATCGTAGGTGACCGTCCAGCTCTCGCTGCGCGCGACGCCGCCGCAGGGGTTCACCACCACGCCCCAGCCCGTCGCGTCGTCCAGCAGAAAGGCCGGCGTAGACGTGAGCCCGACGTCCGAGAAGCCGATCGTGTCGCCCGTGGAGTCGGAGTCCAGGGTCGGACCGTTCACGTCCGTCACCAGGCAGCCCGTCTCGGTGTCCATCATCACCATCGTGCCCGACGCGGTGGTGATCGCCACGGTCGGCGCCTCGATGCGCGCCCCCCAGGCCGTCTCCTGCTGGAGGCGGACGGGCTCGGGCGTCGCCGAGAGGCCCACCACCGGCGCGTGCAGAGAGATCCCAGCGACCTCGCTGTCGAAGATGTTGGGATCAACCCAGGTCGCCGTGTTGAGATCATAGACGTCCACCCGGTCCAGCTCGGACAGGGCGACCACCAGGCGCGGCCCGGCGCTGGTCGGCGAGAGGGCGACGGCGACGGCCGGCGCGGGCAGGTCGATGCTCGACACCAGGCTCGAGGCCGGGTCATCCCCGTTCAGCGCCAGCGCGTGAATCACCGGGAGCGCGGCGTCCGCGACATAGATGACGCCGTCGCCGAAGGCGAAGCGCCAGGGCTGCGCGCCCTCCTCGGGCGTGATCCGCCCGGTGACCGCGCCCGCGTTGGGGTCGAAGAAGACGACGCTCCCCGTCTGGCTCTCCTCGTCCCAGACGCCCGCGACGAGCAGATCCTCGCCCGGGACGCGCGCCAGCCCGAGGATGGCCCCGCCGAGATCATGCTCGACGATGCCGGCGTCCGTGGACAGCTCGAAGCGATCCCCGAGCGAGGCCGAGCCGCTCAAGGTGAAGCACAGCTCGCGCCGATCGGTGCAGTAGTCCTCCCCCGCGACGGGCTCGGCCTGCTGCTGACCCGAGCGCGAGCCCTTGGCCCACCAGCGAGAGCCGTCGTGCTCCACCGTCCAGTCCTCGGTGGTCGTGTAGCCGCTGCGCAGCACCACGTCCGTCAGCGTGGGCGTGTCCCCGCTGCCGTCCAGATCGAGGAAGGTCGGGTCGGTAGACGTGAGGCTCACCCGCTCGGGGAAGGGCTCGGCGCCCACCAGATAGGGCGCCTCGACCAGCACGTCGAAGCTCAGGTCGGTGGCGAAGAGGGTGACGTCCTCCGCCTCGGTGGCGAAGACGGCGAGCTGGTCCAGCCGACGCTCGTCCCCGGTGGCGACCTGACGCGGCATGAGGAAGGGCGATCCCGGCTGATCGGCGAGCAGCGTGACGTGCTTGAGGTCGATGGGCACGATGGTGCCGCTGCGCGAGTTGGCGACGAAGCCAACCGGCTCATCGAAGGGTCCGCCCTCAGAGGGATCCAGCACCGCGGCTCCGACGGGACCGTCAAACCACGGCAGATCTCCCACTTCGTCGTCGCAACCGACGAGAAGGAGGACGAGGCCGAGCATCAGCGGTTGACGACCCAAGAGAGCACCTCGAGATAGGTTGAGCTGTCCTCGTCGAGGTCCAGCACGGCGAGCGTGGACGCCGTCTCGTGCTCCTCGTTGACCTCGCCCGTATAGTTGGCCACGACCGCGTGCATCCCGTCCGGCGAGAGGGTGATGGCGTAGGGGTTCTCCCCGACCCCGCTCACCTCCTCGATGATCGCGCCTGCGGTGCCGAGCGTGAGATCGATGACGGTCACCGAGTTGTCGTTGAAGTTCGTGACGAAGACGCGCCGGCCATCCGGGTGGATCGCCAGCGAGCCCGGCCCGAAGGTCGCGACCGTGTCCACGCCCTCGTCACCGCCGGACCCGAGAGGGAGCGGGATGCTGCTCAGCACCGACTCATAGACGACGTCCGCGTAGGCGTCGTCCTCGAGCGCGCCGAGGTCGAAGATGACCAGCGACTCCGGGGCGTCGTTGAGCGCGAAGAGGCGGTCACCGTCCATCGCCAGCGCGTGGAAGCCCGCGCCGCCGTCGCTGGACTCAAACAGGAGGATGGCCTCGATGTCCAGATAGTTCTCGTCGGGCGCGCCATCTTCGCTGTCGTCGCGCACGTCGAGGACAAAGACGTAGTTGGTGTGCGAGGAGGTGACATAGAGCATGCCCCGCTCCTCGTCCAGCAGCGTGGCGTTGAGCGCCTCGCCGGAGACCGAGCGCCCCTCGACCGCGCTGTCCAGCGTGATCGCCAGGGCCTCGTCGTCGCCCTTCTCCGTGGCGAAGCTGAGCGTGTCGCCGAGCGTCGGGCGCTTCGCCAGCTCATGCAGCCGCTCGGGATCCTTGCCTCCCGCCATGCCGACGCGCGCCACCACCCCGTCCAGCCCAGCAAAGTAGAGGGACCAGGCCTCGCCGTCGTAGCGCGCCAGCGGCCGGCGCACGCCATCCGGGTGGAAGAGGCCGTTGGTGACGCCGAAGACCGGCCGAGGGTCGGCGGTGACGGGGTCCTCCGCGCGCAGCCACTCGTCGTCGTCCGTGGCGCGGAAGGCGTGCCCGATCCGCCAGAGATCCCCGTCCGAGCCCGCGTAGTACAGGTGCTGCCCCTCCTCGGTGGTCACGATGTAGGGGTCGCGCACGCCGGAGTCGTCCCAGTCCCCTGGCGAGCCGGGCGGGAAGGCCCAGGGGCGCGTCTGCTCGGCCTCCTCGCGCGTCCAGCTCAGGCCATCGTCCACGCTGACCGCGGAGCCGATGCGCTGAATCTCGCCGTTGGAGCCCGTGTACCAGAGCCGGAGCGACCCGTCGTCCAGGACCTGGACGCTGCCCGGCACGATCCCGGAGCCGTCCCAGGCCTCGCTGTCCACGTCCATCACCTGCCCCTGACGGGTCCAGACCAGCCCGTCGTCGGAGGTGGCGAGGCCGATCGTCGAGACCGCGCCCTCGAGCCCGGCGTAGAGCATCGCGTAGCCCTCGCCCGTGGCCCAGACCACCGGCGAGCTGACGCCGTCTACGTCGAAGCCCTCCTCCCCCGCCTCGAGCACGGGCTCGCGCAGCGGCAGCAGGCGGCCGTCCGCGTCGACCGTCAGCGCGCCGATGGAGAGATCCCCGTCGCGGCTGGTCAGGCTGAGCCAGCCCAGGCCGGTGTCCTCGTCCAGGCTGTCCA
Organism: uncultured Enterobacterales bacterium; assembly: GCA_964556105.1. Taxonomy (GTDB): domain Bacteria; phylum Myxococcota_A; class UBA796; order UBA796; family CAZKWG01; genus CAZKWG01. The sequence continues at coordinate 5,051 of CAZKWG010000416.1, forward strand.
GGCTGACGCCCCCGTACGCGGCGGCGCCGACGTCGAAGGGCGAGAGGTGGAAGCCCGCCAGGGCGCGCGCCGTCCAGCCATGGGCCTCCGTCGTGTAGTCGATGCCGGGGGTCATCGTCGCCGCGAGGCTGCCCGCGTCGGCGCCCACGCCGGCGAACAGGTCGGCCACCGTGCTGTAGACCGTCGGCCCCGGGGGCTCATCCCCCACCGACGGGCTGTGCTCCAGCTCCGCCACGGTGCCCAGATCGGTCCAGGTGTAGCCATCCAGGCTGATCGCGGCGCCCAGGCTCCAGGTCGCCGCCTCGCGCCGGGCGTACCACATGCGCAGCTGGCCGTCCTGCTGCGAGAGCACAGGGGCCGCCACGTCCACGCCGTCCACGGCGAAGACGGGCTCCTCGTCCGAGGTCCACGCGCCGAGATCGGGGCTCGTGGCGTGCCCGATCGTCCAGGTCTCGCCGTCGTAGGCGCTGTAGTACATGCGGTACTGGTCGGCCGCCACGTCGCGCAGCACGTGCGGGTCGGAGATGCGCTCGGCCTCGTGCGGCCAGGCGGGCTCGAGCACGGCCGCGCCGGCGCGCCGGAAGCTGACGGCGTCCGAGGAGGTCGCCGCGCCGATGGCCCAGCTCTCTCCGTCCGTCCCGTCGTAGAACATCCAGATGTTGGCGTCCTCGTCCAGCGTCACGGAGGGTCCGCCCATGGTGGCGTCCCAGGCGTCCGCGTCGCCCTCGAGCGAGGGCTCCGTGTCCAGCACCCACTCGCCCAGGTAGTCCCCGATGTCCGCCGCGCGGATGACGCCCTCGTCCTCGAAGAACATGCGCAGCGTGTCGCCGTAGAGGAAGAAGGCCGGATCCCTGGCCAGCGTGATCTCCCCGTCGTAGTCCTCGCTGTACAGCTCCGTGCCCAGCCCACCCTCCTGGTAGGTCTGGCCCGTGGTGCTGAAGCGCTGGAGGCCGCCGTCGGCGGGCACCCAGATGCGCCAGGTGCCCTCGACCCAGGAGAAGGTCCAGACGTCGTCGGTGAGCAGCTCGTCCTCGTCGACCTCGAGCGAGGCCAGCTCCGCCCGCGATCCCGAGCCGTCCTCGTCGGAGAAGGGCCCGATGCGCAGGGCCTGATCGGGCCAGGGCGCGACGGCCTCGACCTCGTCCCCCGTGAGATCGAGGATGGAGACCGAGTGGCTGGTCCGGTTGGCGACGTAGGCGAAGCCCGTCAGGCTGTCCACGCTCACGGCGACGGGATCCGACTGGACCGTCACCTCGTGCCCGCCGTCGGTGCCGCGGTCGGAGAGGGCGGGCGCCGAGGGGTCGCTGAGATCGAAGAGCCAGACATCGTCGTACCAGGCGCGGGTTCGCGCCTCCTCCGAGAGCCGCACCGGCACCATCCCCAGCCCGTCCTCGTTGATGTCGAGGCCGATCGGGAAGTGCGGCACGTCCACCGCCGCGCCCTCCAGCGAGGACACGAGCACCCGCCCCTCGTCCAGGTCCAGCGCGTCCCAGGGCAGCGCCAGCAGCGAGCCGCCGGTGAACGTCAGGTACGGGTTGGCGTTGACCACCAGGAGGGTGGGCGAAGCGGGGTCACCGGCGAAGGCGAGGGTGTTCGGCCCGGCCAGGCAGGTGCCGATGCCGATCTCGCCCCAGGTGTAAGAACCCTCAGGATACGCCGCGCAGTCGCCGACCTCGGGGAAGCCTTCGTTGCGGATACAGGCGACAAGGAGGAGCAGGAGCACGCGCGCCTCGAGGACAGCAGTTTCCGTTAGCCCAGAAGGCCAGACAATTCAACCGCCGGGGACCTTCCGAGATTCCAGGCGCCCAGAAAGAGATGAAGGGCCCAGGGGGCCCTTCATCCATCCGCGCGGGACGCGCTCTACCAGTCGTCGCCGCCGCCGCCGCCGTCGTCATCATGACGCCGACGACCACCACCGCCGCCGCCGCGACCACCCCGGCCACCGCCGAAGTCGCCACCGCCGCCGCCCCAGTCACCGCCGCCACCGCTGCGCCGACGGCGATTGTTGTCGCCCCAGCCCTCGCTGCCGCCGGGGGGAGCACCGCCACCGCCGCCGAAGTCGCGGCCACCGCCGCCGCCGTAACCACCGCCACC
>CAZKWG010000417.1:0-7116 GCA_964556105.1 uncultured Enterobacterales bacterium
GGCCGCGCCGTCGCTGCCGCGGGCGCCGACGCAGAGATCCGGGCTGCGGTCGCCGTTCATGTCGCCGAGCCCGGCCACCGACCAGCCGGCGTAGCCCCGCGCCTCGCGCCCCCGCAGACGCGCGTCGGCGGAGGAGAGATCGTCCATCGCCGCGATCGGGCCGTGGACGATGTAGACGACGCCGCTGTCGGAGGCGTCCCCGTCCGCGCCGTAGGCGCCCACCACGACGTCGTCGTAGCCGTCTCCGTCGTTGTCGCCGAGCCCGGCCACCGACCAGCCGGCGGCGTCGCCCTCTTCCTCGCCGCGCAGGGCCTGACCCTCGTGGGTCAGCAGCATGGCGCCGGTCACGGGACCGTTGATCACGTAGGCCGCGCCGGCCCAGCTCCCGCGCGCCTCGTCCCCGGGGACCCCGACGATCAGGTCGAGGACGCCGTCTCCGTCCACGTCGCCCGCGCCCGCGACAGCGCGGCCGGCGCCCGCACCCTCGCCGTAGCCCAGCAGGGCGGTGCTGATGTCCTCGATGTCCTCCGAGCCGTCCACCGGGCCGGCGATGAGAAAGGCGACGCCGGCGTCATCGCCCTCGTCGTCGCGGCCGGGGGCGCCGATGAGCAGCTCGCCGTAGCCGTCGCCGTCGAGGTCCCCCGGGCTCCCGAGCGCGAGGCCCACCCCGTCGCCCTCCCCATGGCCCTTCAGGCGCGCGTCGGACGAGGAGAGCCGCATCGAGGCCGTGAGCGGCCCGGCGACGAGGTAGGCGATCCCGGCCTCGTCTGCCGAGGTGCTCGCGGTGGGCGCGCCGACCAGCAGGTCCACGTAGCCGTCCCCGTCCAGATCGCCCGCGCCGGCCACGGCGGTGCCGGCGCCGTCCCCCTCCTGCACGCCAAAGAGCAGGGCCGAGGCGTTGTCCAGGTCCTCGTCGGCCTCCAGCGGGCCGGCCAGGACGGCGACCACCCCGGCGGCGTCCGCCTTGGCGTCGCTGCCCGGGATGCCCACGAGCACCTCGCCGTAGCCGTCCCCGTCCAGGTCGCCCGCGCTGGAGACGGAGGTGCCCGCGTTGTCGTAGCTGCTCGAGCCCCGGAGGAAGGCATGGGCCACGTCCAGGGTGGAGGTGCCGTTGGGGGCGCAGCCGTTGTCCGTCTCGTCGCAGTCGTTGTCCTTGCCGTCCTCGCAGGTCTCGGTCTCACCGGGCGAGATGTCCGGGGCGCCGTCGTTGCAGTCTCCGCCCAGCGCGATGAGCTCGTCGGGCTGCTCGCAGGCGCGCTCGCTGACGTCGGAGTCACCGTAGCCGTCCTCGTCGGCGTCGGCGTACCAGGTGCCCGCGTCCTCCGCGTCCTCGTCTACGCGGCCGTCGCAGTCGTCGTCGGCCTCGTTGCAGCGCTCCTCGGCCCCGACGTTGACCTCCGGGTCCGTGTCGTCGCAGTCGGTGGCGCGCGTCGTGTAGCCGGCGGGAGCGACGCAGCTCACGAAGGTCCCCGACGGCGAGCCGTAGCCGTCGCGGTCGCCGTCCAGGTACCAGGTGGTCGCGTCCACCGCGTCCTCGTCCACGCTCCCGTCGCAGTCGCTGTCCTCGAAGTCGCAGAGCTCGTCGGCCTCGGGGTGGATGGCCGGATCGGTGTCCTCGCAGTCGTCCGCGCGCGACTCGTAGCCCAACGGTCGCTCGCAGGTGGTCAGCGTGTAGAGGTTGGTGCCGAACCCGTCGCCGTCGTAGTCGATGTACCAGAGGGTGGCGTCGGCGGCGTACTCGCCGTCGGTGTTCCCGTCGCAGTCGTTGTCGATCCCGTCGCAGACCTCCACGGCGTCCGGGTTGATCCGGCTGTCCCGATCATCGCAGTCCCAGCTCAGGGTGTAGCCGTCACCGTCCACGTCCTCCCCCTTGCGGTCGCAGGCGGAGGGCGAGATCAGGGTGGCGCTGAGGAGGAGGAGGACGGGGAGGGGGGCTCGAGACATCTGCACCACCCGCGCTCCATTGAGGCTGCATCAGTTCGAGCCTGGATGCAAGCCCCTACCGGCCGCGTCCGCTGCAGGGCCCCGCGCCGCTATGTTATTGTTGCAGAATTTTAACAGCATCTCAGGAGGCGCTGGATGATCTCACGGCGACGAATCGGATCGACGGCTGTGCTCGCTGTCCTCATGGCCGGGCTCGGGGTGTCGGACGCCCCTCTGCGCGATGGGTCCGGCGTAAAAGAGTCGGCAAAAAAGGCTGGTTTCGGCTCGCCTGGGGCAGGGTCGGTCGATGCGCGCCGCGCCGCGGCCTACTGGTCGGATCGCGTGATGGTTCGTCTCGCTCCGGGAGCGGACGTGGTGGCCGTGGCGGCTGCCCATGACCTCGAGGTGCTGCGCGCCGCGGGGCCCTCGGGTCTGGTCACCCTGGGCAGCAATTCTGGGCGCGCCGTAGAGGAAATTCGTGCGGCCCTGGGGCGCGACGCGCGCGTCCAGCGTGCTCTCCCCAGCGGTCGCGTGCGCGGCGCCGGGGCCAGCTCCGTGGTGGACTACCAGTGGCATCTGGCGGAGGTGGCCTCCAGCGGCGGCGCCGTCGTGGCCGAGGGCGTCACCGTCGCGGTGCTCGACACCGGCGTGGCGCATGGCGCGGGCTGCGAGGCGGTGCCTGGGCTCGAGAAGGTCGAGGTCGTCTCTCCGCTCGACCTGGTGGGCGACAGCGCCCTGGCCTGCGACGATCACCAGCACGGCACCCACATCGCCAGCCTGATCGCCTCGGACGGCGATCTGCCAGGGGTGGCCCGCGGCGCGGCATTGATGCCGGTCAAGGTCCTGGACGAGGACAACGAGGGCGACGAGCAGGCGCTGATCGACGGCATCCTCTGGGCGGTCTCCGCGGGCGCGGACGTCATCAACCTGAGCCTGTCCTTCGAGCCCGGCTACACGCCCTCTCCCGATCTCCTGGCCGCGCTGCGCGCTGCGCACGAGGCGGAGGTGATCATGGTGGCGGCGGCGGGGAACAACGGCGGGGACACGGTCACCTGGCCGGCGGCGAGCCCGCTGGTCATCGCCGTCGCGGCGGGCGCGGTGGGCGAGGGCGACGAGCTCACGCCGGCGACCTACGCCGATCTCGGGCCTGAGGTGGACCTGGTCGCGCCCGGCGGCGCCCTGGACCTGGATCGTACCCGCGACGGCTACGGTGACGGCGTGCTGGCGGAGACGATCGACCCGGGCAGCCCGTCGAGCTCCGGGTACTGGTTCTATGAGGGCAGCAGCCAGGCCGCCGCGCTGGTCAGCGGGGCCGCAGCGGCGCTGCTGGCGGCGGGAGCGGAGCCCGCGGACGTCCTCCCCACCTTGCAGCGCGCCGCGGACGCTCTCGGCGAGGGCTGGCGCGACGGGGTTGGGGCGGGCTCGCTCAATCTGGAGGCGGCCCTCACGCTGATCGAGGTGGACGATGTCGTCGCGGGCGAGCCCGTCTACGCGGCGATCCTCCCGTACCTGCTGCGCGACACCAGCAACACGAAGCTGGTCCCCATGGCGCGCGTGAGCGTCCTCGACGCGGACGGCGAGCCGGTGGTGGGGGCGGAGGTCTTCGGCCGCGCGGACAGCGCCGGCGCCTCCAAGATCTGGCGCTGCGAGACGGACTCGCGCGGCTTCTGCAAGGTCAGCCTGCCCATGATCGCCGCCACCGACGCCGACGGAGCGCCGGTGGAGCTCGCCTGGCGCTTCACGGTGGACGCCGTGACGCAGGACGACGGCACGGGCGCCTCGCCCACGGCGCTGGTGGTCGCGAACGACACCCTCGAGGCGCTCTCTTGCGGCCTGGCCGAGCTGGGCGTCTCGGAGGCCACGCTGGCCTTCTCATGGTCGGCGAAGACGGACGCTCGCCTGGGCACGCTCGCCGAGGGCCTGACCCTGATGGACGCGGGCCGCGGCGGGGCGACCGCGCCCCAGGCGCTGCTCCTGAGCGCACCGCTCGCGAGCGCCCTCTTCGACTTCGAGGCGCTCACGCTCGACCTCAGCGGCACCGGGGTCGCCACGGACGCGCTCGGGGTCGTGGCCGAGCGCGCCTCCGCGGGCTCGGGCGTGGCGACGGACGCGCTCGGGGTCAGCGAGGGGAGCGCGATGGTGCGCGTGAGCGGCTCGGGCGTGGCGACGGACGCGCTCGGCGTCACGGCGCTCTCCATGGTGGGCCAGCGGACGGGCGAGGACCACGGGCTCTCGGTGAGCAACACCACCGTCTTCCCCGGGGAGGCGAGCGCCGAGGACGCGCTGAAGGACACCTGGACCGAGGAGGCGATGAACCTCAGCGGCGCGCCCAGGGGCGCCAGCGTGGTCCACGCGCTCAGCGTTCACCCCGACCTGGGCGCGACGCCGGAGTCGAGCTCCAGCGCCGCGGCCGAGGGCGAGCTGCTGCGCTGACCGCCGGTCAGGCGTTCGGGCCGCCCTCGAAGCGCAGCGCGGCGCGGAGCGACTGAAGCTCCGCGACCGCGGATCTCCATTGTGCTTCGTCCGTAAAACAATAACGTTTGTTGTTGTGAACCACGGACCAGGGCGCGCCGCCCAGCGCGCAGAAGGCCATCTCGTAGAGGTTCTTGATGTGGTCATCGTAGACGTAGGCGTCGCCGGACACGCCGCTGCTCGGGCGTACCTCGATGATGCCGCGCTCCCACATCGTCGCGTTGGCCACCCACTCCCCGCCCTCCTGGCCCTTGGAGCCGACGTCGGGGAAGCTCTGCCAGAGGAAGTCCGGCGACTTCGTGAACGAGTCGGTGTGGGGGATGGGGCACCAGGCCTGCACGGCGCCGTCCTCGGCGCGCTGGAGCAGGTACTGCATGGTGGCGCTGCCGAAGCGGGCGCGCATCCCGACCTTCCAATGCTCTACGCGGTTCTCGGCGTTGGCCTTTATCTTGCGGACGTCCAGGCTCACCACGGTCCCGTTCCAGACCTCGGCCTTGTCGTCAGTGTCCGCGTTGATGTTCTGCGCCTCGCGCAGGGCCACGCCGATGAGGGCCTGGAAAAGAGAGGGATCATCCTCTTTCATCTCGCGGCTCAGCGTGACGGTCAGCGGCCGGGCCAGATCGCTCCGCCAGGCGAGACCGGCCGACCGGGCCTCCCAGCGGCCGCCGACCAGCTCGTGCAGGACGCTCTCCGCCTCGATCTGGAACGTCGCGCGGTCCAGGGTCAGCTTCCAGATCTCGCGGCGCGCGGCGTCCTTCAGCCAGGTGCCGAGGAAGACCCGCTGCTCGGTGGCCTGGGGCCGCAGGTCCAGCACGAGGCGCTGCTTCTTCTGGACGGGATAGCCGGTCGTAGCGTCGATCTCGTCGATCTGGACATCGGCCTCGATGAGCGCGTCCGTCACGTCGATGATGTTGTAATCGCCCTCGGTCGTCTCCTTGAAGAGCGGGTTCGCGGAGAAGGCCAGCTTGTCCAGATCGGCGGACCAGCGGAAGAAGGCGCGGTTGAGATCGACCTCCTTGCCGTCCTTCTCCAGCTTCGCGACCCGGAACACGTCCTGGCGCCCGCCCATGGGCCAGCGGAAGCCCTTGCCCGACGCGAGGCCCTTCCACTGCAGGCGATCGGGGAGGCTGTCGTTGCGCGCGCCGCCGAAGCGGCTGATCCCGCGGGAGATCTTGCCGGAGCCGTCCAGGCGGGAGTAGACGCTGCCCAGCTCGAAGACGCTGGCGACCATCTCCAGGAGCAGATCGCGGTCATAGACCGTGGTGGTCCCCGTGTCGGTGCGGTGCTCGCTGAGCTTCGGCGCGTCCAGGAGGGCGAGGCCGAGCTGCTCCATGATCGCCTTGATGTCGCAGTGGCCGGCCCAGGAGATCCAGCCGATGGGGGTGTGGCTGACGTAGCCGTTGCCGTCCCAGTCGAAGCGAACGCCCTTGCGCAGCCGCTTGTCCTCGGGCGCACGGCGGAAGGTGAGCTGAGCGGCCTGGACCGGGATGGCGCGGAGCTGGGCGGCGGGGACCTCGACGGGCTCCCCGGTCTCCTCGAGGTGCAGGCGGTCATCGTCGCCGCGGTAGAGCCAGGCGCCGGCGTGGGCGTGGGAGGCGGTGGGCTCCACCCGGAGGAGCTCGTAGCCAGGGATGAGGGAGCTCTTCGTGGCGAGGGTCTCGGAGGCGACATGGCGGGTGCTGCGGTCGATGAGCAGGCCGCCCAGCGTGCGCTCGATGTCCGTCTCGGTGATGCCGTGGTTGGCGTACTTCCGCCGCATCAGGTGGTCGAGGTGGTTGCGCGCCTGGGTGCGCTGGCGGACGACCGACTCCTGCTGGTCGGGGCTCAGGACGGCGAAGGCCTCGCTGCGCTCCTCCGGCAGCGACCCGAGGATGGTCTCCAGGTAGTGCACGAAGGGCTTGTCGTGCTGGAAGCTGTGGTAGGTGCCGGTGTCGGCGTCGTCGAAGCTCACCGACCCGGAGTAGGCCTCGTCGGAGATCTCGGCGAGGGCGCGCTGAGCCGCCACGGCCTCGGCCCCGCTGAGCGCGCCAGCGCGGGTCCACCCCGAGAGCGCGGCGCCGGCCTCGGCGAGCAGGCGGGCGATGCGCTGCACGCGGATGCTGTTCTTCCAGTAGCGTTCGCTGCCCTTCGGCGCCGCGCTCGCGTCGAGATCACGGGTCGAGAGCCAGGCTTCCTGGCTCTTGATCAGCGAGGTGATCAGCTCGCGGAAGGCGGCGGCGCTCTGCGGCGCGGGCGTCGTGCTCGGGAAGAGCGCCGCGGGCTGCGCGCCCGGATCCTTGGCGGGGGGCATCTCGGTGCGCAGTCTTGGGTGAGGGCGCTCATCATCGGCGCTCCGCTCGAACAGGGTCATCCGGACGCGGCCGCCAGGGCTCAGCGCGCGGTCCCGCTGGTCCTTCACGCGGATCCCAGCGGACAAGGAACCCTGGGTGCCCGCGATGAACCGCTGATAGGCCTCGTCCCGGATGACCTTCATGACACACTCCTCGTGGTGGACAGCAGGCAAACCTAACGCCTCGAGGGCGGGCAGGGCAGGCCCCGGGCCTCCCCCAGGCTGTCCAGGACGCGATATAGCGATTCCACCTGGGGGCCCGAACGCAGGATGGTCGCTGGGGGAGAACGCATGAGCGGTCCCATCGTGCTGATTGTAGAAGACGATCCTACGTTACGGGCTCGGATGTGCGCCTATGCTCGTGGGATGGGCTTCGAGGCCCTCGAGGCGGG
>CAZKWG010000418.1:0-7115 GCA_964556105.1 uncultured Enterobacterales bacterium
AGCCCCACGGTTCGCTGGGCGAAGTCCGCTTCACCAGCAACCGGTCGGACGTGGCGGGCACCGACAGCCGCGGCGGCGCGATCTATGTGCAGAGCGGCACAGCCATCGTGGACGACATCAGCCTGAGCGGCAACAGCGCCTCCTATGGCGGCGCGATCGCTGCAGTGGACAGCACGATCAACCTCAATGGAGTCACGATCTCGTCGAACAGCGCCGACGAGCGCGGCGGCGGCGTGTACGTCTACGACACGGACCTGGACGCGGAGCGCTGCACCTGGTCATCGAACAGCGCCCCCCGCGGCGGCGGGCTGTACACCGTGACCACGACGGTGCCGTCCATCACGTTCGTGGGCCAGAGCGTCTTCGACAACAACACCGCGACCGCGGCCACGACGGGCTCGGCCATCGACGCGCGCGACGCCCAGAACAGCGTCACCCTCACCGACTCGGTCGTCTCCGACGGCGTCTCCCCGACCTCGCCAGGCGCGGCCATCGCCGCGCAGGACGGCGTCGTCATGGACGTCATCGACAGCACGATCGCCGACAATCAGCGCTGGGGGCTCGCGTCGCTGTCGGGCTCCAGCATCACGATGTCGGGGTCCATCGTCTGGGGGAACAGCGCTGGCGGCGTGACGGGCACCGGCTCGGCGACCTGCAGCGACGTGCAGGGCGGCGTGCTGCCCGGCGTCCCTGCCAACCTCTCGTCCAACCCTTTGTTCATCGACGCGGCGGGCGACAACTACGATCTGGGCGCGGCCTCCCCGGCCCGCGACCAGTGCGCCGCCCACGCGGGCACCCCGCTGAGCGGCTTCAGCCGCGCGCTGGGCCTCTCGGACATGGGCGCGTTCAACAACTGAGACGTGACGCGGTCGAGGGGGGCCTCGCCTGCGGGGGAGGCCCCCTTCTCACTCCGCCAACGACGCGATGAACACGTCCGTCCTGCCCGTGTCGCCCCAGGTGCTGGTGAAGGTCACGAAGCAGCCGTCCTTGCTGAGGTTCGCTCGGGGCGTGCTCCAATAATCACCATATACAGATTGGGTGTGCGCCAGCCGACGCAGGTCGCCGCTGCCGTCCGTCGCGACCAGCAGGAGCTCGTCGTGGTAGAGGCCGTCGCTGCCATCGACGGCGAAGGTGCTGAGCAGCGCCCAGTCTTCGTCGTCGGCGCGCAGCGAGAGGTGGTTGCCCAGCACCCAGTCCGAGCCGAAGGGGAGCACCTCGGTCACGGTGTGGGGCTCGGAGAGGTCGCGCCAGGTCAGGCGGTTGTTCCAGTTGTCGTGCCCGACGACGAAGCCGTGGCCGTTGTCCGAGTGGCCGGGCGCGTAGTCAGGGTCGTTGTCGATCAGGTCCTCGACCGCGCCCGTGCTGAGATCGAGGATCTGCACCTCCACGACGCCCGCGCCCTGCTGCCCGGTCTTGATGACCAGGTAGTCCCCGCCCTTGTCCACCTGCACCTCGTCGAGGAGCATGTCGGTCTCGAAGGCCAGGATCGTGTCGGTGCTGGCCCGCCAGACCAGATAGCCCTGCTGGGCCGTGCTGTAGTCCTGGATGTGCCAGGCGAAGACGTCGTCGTCGTCGCTGCGGCTCATCTGCTTGAGCACGATCTGCGTGCCGATCTCGGCGGAGAAGTCGCGAAGCAGGGTGTAGGTCGCGCTGCTGACATCGTAGGTGTAGAGACGGGTCCCGTCGTGGGTGTGCAGCAGGTCCGGGTCGGCGGCGCTCCAGATCACGTCCCCCCAGCTCGGGGTGGAGCCACCCTCGGGGCGGGACGGGAACAGCGCGCCCTTCGCTTGGATGGCCAGGCTCTCCCGGTCGAAGTCGTAGAGCACCAGGCCGGTCGCCGCACAATACAAGAGCAGGCGGGAGCTGTCGGCGTTCAGGGTGGGCCAGTACGAGTAGGAGTGGAGACACTGGGTGGGATCCGTCTCGGCGTCGGTCACGCGTAGGATCGTGGCGCCGAAGGTCTCGTCGACGATCGTGTCGCCGCTGCTCGCCAGCGTCGGGGTGGCGGGGATCTCATACACCTCCTGGTCGGTGATCCAGCCGTCCTGGCGCGGTGTGCAGCCGGTCGGCGAGGGCTCGCCGGTCTCCTGGGTGTCGCCGCCCGTCTCCGAGGCGCTGTCGGTCGCGGAGTCGGTCGCGGAGTCGGTCGCGGAGTCGGTCGCGGAGTCGGCGCCCGTCTCCTGCGGCGCGGCGCTCTCTTCGGTCTGGTCCTTGGTCTGGCAGGCCAGGAGCGAGAGCGCGAGAAGGACGGTGCGGGTCGGGGCCATCGGCGCTCCTCGGGAGAGGACGAGAATAGCCGGCGCCGCGCTGACCCGCCGGTCTGATCACGGAAGGCCCTTGCCGGCGCCCAGGAGATGGTTATTGATTCATCCATAACCATTCTGGAGCCGCCGTGGTCCGACCCCGCAAGCACACCGATGAGGAGATCCTCGAGGTCGCCCGCGCCGTCTTCCTGGAGCACGGCCCTGGCGCCTCGCTCCAGACGGTCGCCGCCCTGGTGGGCCTCTCGCAGCCGGCCCTCTCCAACCGCTTCGGCTCGAAGGAGGCGCTGCTGCTGCGCGCGCTGGCCCCTGACGAGCGGCTCCCCTGGGTGGAGCGCCTCTTCGCCGGGCCCGACGCGCGCCCCATCCCCGAGCAGCTCACCGAGATCTGCCGGGGAGCGCTGGCCTTCTTCGCCGTCGCCATCCCGGCGATGATGACGCTGCGGGCCTCGGGCCTCGACCTGGCGGCCCTCCAGGGTGACGCCGAGCTGCCGCCGCTGCGGGCGCGACGGGCCGTGGTCAGCTTCTTCCAGCGCGCGCGCGCCGAGGGGCGGGTGCGGGACGCGGACCCCGAGGCGATGGCGACGATCCTCATCGGCAGCCTGGAGGCGGGGGCGCTGATGGCCCACGTCCTCGGACAGATGCCCGATGAGCCGGAGCGCGCCCGGCAGGCCGCCGCGCTGGTGGACCTGCTCTGGCGCGGCGTGCAGCCCGCCGAGCCCGCGCCAGAGGCCGCCTCGTAGAACCTCCCGAGTATCCCATGGAGCCCCCCATGCAGAAGCCCCTCTTCTCCCCGGATCTCCCCGTTCTGGAGCACCTCCCTGGCGAGCCGCGGCGCGGGCGGCCCTCGCCCCCGATCTTCGCGCTGCGCCTGCTGCTGCGGACCCTGCTGGTGACGCTGCTCGGCGTTCTGACCCTGCCGCTCTGGCCGCTGTACTGGCTGGGCGCGGCGATCTGGGGCTGGCCGCCCAACGTGCCGCGCATGGCGCAGGTGGGGCGTTACCTCCGCCTGATCTGGACCGTGCGCCCGCCCGCGCCGGGGCTCTCCTGGCTGTCGCGCGGCTGGCTGACCCTCTCGGTCCTGCGCAAGGTGGCGGTCAAGCCCTTCTGGGGGCTCTGCTGGCTGCTCGACGAGCTGCTCTACGGGCGCGCCCTGCGCGAGACGCGGGTGGTGGCGCCGCTCATCGAGATCAGCGCCGCGCGCAGCGGCAGCACGCAGCTCGCCCGCTACCTGGAGGAGGACCCGAGCCTCGTCGCGCCCTCGCTGCTGCAGTTCGTCTTCCCCTACCGCTGGTTGTGGCGCGTCGCTCCCCACACGCTGGGGCGCGTCATCACGCCCGACCAGGTGCGCCACAAGATGGAGCAGACGCTGCCGCAGGAATTCCTCCAGCGGCACGAGGGCGACCCTTTCCGCACTGACACCTTCGACGGGGCGATCTACATCTCCCACTTGAACAGCCTGGGCCCCTTCCTGGGGCCGGACGTGCTGGTGGAGGACTTCGGCTTCGGCGTCATCGCGCCGCACAACCGCGCCCTGTGGGAGGAGGACTTCGTCCGGCTGTTGGACGGCATCGCCCGCAAGACCCTCCTGCATGCCGGGCCCGCGCGCGACGGCAAAGCGCGGCGCTTCTTCGTCAAAGGCCACTTCCTCTGCGCCGGCCCCGCCTTGGAGCGCCAGTACCCCGACGCCCGCTTCCTCACGATGATCCGCGCCCCCGCCCCCCGCCTGCAGAGCGGCGTCAACTTCCTCGCCGCCAACCCCGTAGACCCGACCCTGGGCCCCGTCCCCTGGGCCTGGCTGGGGCAGGGCCTCGCCGAGACCGAGGTCGTCTACTGTGAGGTCGAGCAGGACTGGTTCAGCCGCGCCGCCGGCGCCCGCCGCTGTGTCATCCGCTTCGACGACTACGTCCGCGACCTCGAGGGCGCGATGCGCAAGGTCTACCGGGAGTGTCTGGACGTCGAGGTCCTGCCGCCCCACGTCCCCCGCGTCCACCCGCCCCGCGAGCGTACCAACTACATCCTGAACCGCTCGCTGGCGCAGGTCGGCGTCGACGAGGCGGCGCTGAACGCGCGGCTGGAGCGCTACCTCGCCTGGTGCCGGGGAGGGGTGTGAGCTGGGGTCTGAGCTGTCCGGGCTAGGGTCTGACCTTACCCATTATCTATTTATTGTCTGAGACGTACGCGCTGCCCCAGGCAGCGCCGCCGCGTTGGCGGCCGCAACGAGGGCTGACGAGGAGACCACGCCCCGCCCTCGCCGTCTACTGGCCGTGTCCTTCAGGCCTGGCCCAGCCCCAACGCGGAGTGTTCATGCGCGCCCTCCTCTCATTCCTCCTCCTGCCCTCCTGTGCCAGCGAGTACGAGCTGGGCAACCTGAGCGCGGGCCCCATCCCCCCTGGCACGATTCACGTCGGGCTGTCCGGCCTGGACCGCCCATTTTGCGGTGAGCTCGGAGAAGGGCTGCTGGTCCTGGAGAACGTTGGGACGCAGACGGTGACGCTCGATCACGTCTCGCTCTCTACGCAAGGCTGGGAGGTCAAGCAGTCCATTCAGGGCGTCACGCTCGACCCGGGCGCGACGCGGACCGTGCCGGTCCTGACCCGCGGCGGGCTCGCCAACGCCAGCGTCTTCGTGTTGGGAGAGACGACGCCGGTCGGCGATGGGGTGGTGTGGGCGCGGCGCGACCATCCACCGAGCGTGTACGTGGCCAGCCCCACGTCGGGCGCGGTGCTCTCGCGGGACGAGCCGACCGAGCTGGTGGCCTGGGTGGCGGATGATCGTGACGATCCTTCCAGCCTCGAGCTGGCCTGGGCTACCGGGGTGGGGGAGGTGTTCGCGACGCCGGCCGCGTCCTCTCAGGGGCTGGCCCAGGCCACGTGGGCGTATGCGCCCGAGGACGCCGGGCTCCAGGACCTGACGCTCTCGGCGACCGACACCTGCGGGAACGTCGCGGTGGCGGTGGTGCAGGACGTGTGCCCGCAGGGGGTATCGGCGGAGCCCGTCTCCGTGGCGGACTGGGACCTTTACGGCGACGCGAGCTGGATCACCTTCGGCGCCTCGGCGCTGCTGACCGAGGCGGAGGCGAAGCAGGTCTCATCGGCGTTCGCCACGAGCGCGGTCGCGATGGAGGACCTTCACCTGCGCTTCGAGATCTATCTGGGGGACGACGCCGAGGTCGGGGAGGGGCTCGCCTTCGTGAGCTACCCGGAGGGTGGGACCTTCGAGCCGCTCTGGTCCGGCTACTGCGGGCTCGGCTACCTGGACATCGCCTCGCCCTCGACCTGCGGGTCTGTTCGGGGGGCCATGCCGGGGTGGGCGGTGGAGTTCGACACGCGCTACGAGGCCGCGACGGACACCACCACGTTGGACCATATCGCGGTGGTGGTGGACGGTGTCGTGGACGAGCCTACGGTGTCGCCCATGGCTGGCCTCGCCAGCGGACAATGGCGCCAGGTGGAGCTGGAGAGCGCAGACGGCGTCCTGAAGGTGCGCGTGGATGGCGAGCTGCGCGTCGAGAGCGACGCGCCAGATCTGCGTGGGGACGCCCGCATCGGATTCACCGCCACCACGGGCGGGGAGGGCGGCAACGAGCACGCCTTTCGTAGCCTGGAGCGCCTCACCAACATCTGCCCGTGATCCGCTGCCCGCGAGGATGGTGAAGGTTTTTTTCTCGTCGGCGCGCATTTGAGGAGACTGCCTGCTGCATCACACGTCCTATCTTTGAGCGGGACATGAGCGCTCCCACTGGCCCCGGCCAACGCTGCGGGTCGGTGGCTCCCACCATCAGCAGTACAGCAGTAGAGGAACACCATGCACGATGAGAATCTCGAGATGATCGACGCCGCCCATGGCGCCGCCACGCGTTCGGACCGCCTGATGGCCAGCCTGCGCGGCGCCTTCCGCGCCGCCCGTCGTGGCGCCTCCACCCTGGACTACATGATCGTCGCGGCGATCCTGGGTCTGGTGTGCTTCGGCATCATGAACCTGATGAGCGACAAGCTGGAGTCGATCTGGAATCTGGCGGATGGCGCCCTCAGCACCATCGGCTTCTAGTCCGACTACGTGAACCGGCACCGATCATGGTGAGCACCCGTTCCCGGAGAGGCGCCAGCACGTTGGAGACGGTCATCGTCTCCACGTGTCTCGCCTTGTCGTTCTACCTGCTTGGACAGACCCTGTTTCGGATCGGGTGCGACGCGCAGGCCTATGCCTGGCTGGTGCTGGGTCTGGGTCTGCCCTGAGCGTCCCACCGTCGCTTCGTATGGGAGAGGATGATGAGACAGCCCAGCCGTCGAGGAGCGGCCACGATCGAGTCGATCGTGACCGTTCCGCTCACTGTCGTCACCACGCTCGCCATCGTGGGGCTGGCCCGCTACTGCTCCTACCAGCTCACGACGATGAGCGCGGCGCGGGGGGCGGCGCGGGCCGCCGCGGCCGCCGCGATGGCGGGGGAGGACGCCGAGGCGCCGGCCCTGGTCGCGGCCAACGGCATGCAGGCGCTCACGCTCGGGATCGGTGATCTCTGCGAAGATCACACCGACGCGGCCTGCGCGGAGCGAGCCTGGCGAGCGCGCCGGGAGGCGGGCTCCGCGCAGGTGGAGTTGAAGGACGAAGGCACGTACATGGAGGTGGTCGTCCGGGCGCGAGCGCCGGAGGCCACGCTTCTTCAGATCGCCGCGCTCGACGATCTCGAGCTTCGCGCGAGGGGCATGATGCCCAAGGTGGAGTAGACATGTCCCGTTCTTGGAGCCGAAGAGGCTACGTCACGCTGGGTCTGGTCGTCAGCCTGCTGGGACTGATCGCTGCTGGGGCGCTGATGGTCTCCCAGGCGAAGCTGTTCACGATGGACGGCCGGGA
>CAZKWG010000419.1:0-7106 GCA_964556105.1 uncultured Enterobacterales bacterium
CGGTCGGGCGCGCGTGGCGGAGGTGGGCACCAGAAGGTCTCGTGGTCGCTCCGGTCGATCTCTCCCCATTGCTTCGCCCAATTCGACCCGTAGTGCTCGAGCGCACCGAGGAGGAGCGAGGCGGCGTCAAGCGGCCCCACGCTGGTGGCGAGCTCCTGGAGCTCATTCTGGTTCAGGTCTTTCTCCGCCTGCTCCACGGCCTCCCTGAAGTTCGCCTTCTCGAGCAGCGCCAGTACGACCGCGCAACGCCTCCGGATCTCGGCTCTCCAGCGGTCGAGGTGCGCCTCGATCGCCTGGTCTCCGCGCGTCGCGAAGCCGTCCCCGAGGTAGGAGATCTCCTTCGCGCCTTTGTAGAGCGACGCTCGCTGCGTGCCGCCGAGCTTGTGGAGCTCCGCGCCGAGGTCTTCCCAGTTCAACGCGTTCGCCGTCAGGGCGGCGTCCACCCAACGAGATGCCTTGACCTCCTGGCGGAACAGAAGGACCTTCTTGGTCTCGTGCTCGGTGATCCGCCTCCACCAGTCATCGCCGCCGTCGTGGAGGAGTCCCCGCAGCTCCTTCAAGACCTGTCCGAGGTCCACCCCGTCGAGGGGCGGGCTGAAGGTCGCCACGAAGCTGCCGCGGTTGATCCCCTCTGCGACGTCGGAGGCAAAGTTGCGCGTTTCATTGGAGCTCTCGGCCTCGGTGCGCAGGGTCGAGAACGCCGACCTGGCCTGATCGGCATTCTTTCGCGCGATCTCCAGCAGGCCGACGGAGGCCCGATCCGGGCGCCGCTGGCTCAACGCCAGCTCCAAGGCAGCCGCGGCTGCGGCGTGTGTGCTCCGGAAGTAGGACCACGGGTCGCGGCAGGACAGCTCGTCACCGCTCCCCGTGCTTCCTACACAGATCAGAGAGCCTTCGGCCGTCGACACGTTCCTTGTGATGCCCATGTCAGAACCTCAGAGTCAAAGGGCCGTTCAAGTGCGGTCCTCGGAGCGTGCCGACAGGCGCTCCCAGGACACGCGAACTTGCGAAAAGAAAGCGACCAGGTCCTCACCTCCTGGCCACAGTCCGTGGAGACCGACGTAGAGCGCAGGTGCCGGCTCGCCGACAATCCAGGAAAGATCCTGTGTTGCACGGCTCACCCAGTGCTCCGCCAGCATTGCCTGCGTCTCGGGTCCCGCCTGCTGCGACTGGCGCATACCCTCAACGCGAGACGGATCGTCCTCTGGAAGCCAGCCACTGTCCGTTGTGGCCTGCACGGCCGAGGTGGGTTTCTCCGACGCGCCGATGACGACTCGGAAGCGAAGCTCATGACGGGTCACAGGGGTGGACGTGCTCTTCCTGGCCTTCGCCTCGATGGATGGAGGCTCTGGTGGGACGTGCCCCCCCCACGCCGTCATGACGTCGTTGCCGTGTACGATGCTCATTCCTCCTCCAGCTCCGACATGGACCGACCACGCTCCCAGGTCAGGACGACACCATCTACGTTGGCTCCAATGTCTTCGCCTCCGAAGCCCTGGGCATGCAGGCCTAGGTAGAGCGCTGGCGGGCTCTCGTCGACCTGCCAGTTGATCGGCGGCGCGGACCGCTCCACCCAATGCTCCAACACCGTCGCCTGCCCGGCCCAGCCACGCTTCATCGACTGCCGCCACCCCACCAGCCGGCTCGGCTCATCCTCCGGAAACCACCCGGACTCCACCTTGTCGATCACCGCCTTCGGATCGAAGACCGTCGCATACCGCTCCTTCTCCCACCCCGCCCGGTCTACCAGCGCCAGCACGATCCTGGCCTGCGCCGTCTCACCGCTCTCCGGCACCTGCACGCGCATCATCGCCCTCGCGCGGATCGTGACGATCTCCCCAGGCTCGCAGATCGCCGCCAGCGGAGCCAGATCCACCCACTGGTACATCCCTACCAGGCTCCCAGTCGGCAGGGTGCGCGGCTCCCAGATCGGGTTCGGGGACGCCCCCACCCTCCCGGCGACAGACGGCGCCTGATGTCTGGCGCAGAAGAAGAAGGGCCCGTTCGGCGTTCCACCCTCGCTTCGGATGCCGCCGTCGTAGCCAGCCTTCTCCCGAAACACCCGACTCTCCAGCGCCACGAAGCCGGGGCTGATCTTCCCGCCGCCGAATGGATCCTCCTCGCCGTTGTGTTGGATCCACCCGCGCAGCACGCCGGGCGGAAACGCCACCTTGCCCCCCGCTGGCGTTACACCACAGCGGTACCACCGGTAGCTGGTCCGGCTCTCCATCTGCGCCAGCGGGGCATCCTGGGCCGCCACCGGGTCCTGAGCAGGCACGATGCCCTCGTGCGCCGGGCTGTTGGCGTCGGCGTTGACCAGGTTGAACTCCCCGCTCACGCCACCGACGATAGGGTACGGATCCCAGATCACGACCGGCACCTCGCGCGTCACCTCGACGAGGATCTCCTCGGGCGGCAGCGGCGGCGGGCTCGGGATCCGCGCCCAACGATCCGTGTCCAAAGGGAGAGCGCGCTTCGCGGTGATCGTCCCGCTGTCCAGGTGGTAGAGCCGGTTCAACGTAGCCTGGTCGAGCTCCCGGCTGCGAGGCAGATCGTTGACCGCCTGAAAGCACTCGAGCGCGTCGGAGAGCGCCTCGTGCCACTGGTTTCGCAGGTCGGGCCGCACCGGCCCCGCGAAGTAGCCGAGCCCCTCCAGGATCCCATGCAACCCGGTCAGGTCCGCCACACGCGCCCGCTCGTCTGTCTCCGCCTCGTTGTAGTACAGCTCGAAGACCGGGACGCTGCGCACGCCCACGCCGCCGTCCACCCAGATTGCGCGCCCGTAGGGGCTCTGATCCTCGTTTCTGCCCTCCACGAGCCAGCGGCTGCCCAGCCGCCGCACGTTGACGGTGCGCTGCTCCGGCCTCTCCTCGGGCCCGAGCCCGTGCAGCGGCCAGGGCAGGTCGAAGGCCCACTGGAGCAGGCGCAGCTTGCCCGTGCCGACGATGTCCACGGTCGGGGGTAAGCGACCGGCCAGGAGCTGATTCGGGCGCTGTGTTGGACGGATACAGATCAGGTTGTAGACCTGCTGGCCCAGCGTCTCGGCGTCGTTGCGATCCGGGAACAGATCGACGCCGGTCAGCAGCACGTCCACCACCTGATCGACGCCCGTGAGCGTGGCGTCGATCTCGGGGAGCCCCGGGATCTTCGCCTTGAGCGCGGGGTGGCTCAACGCCTTCTTCAGGTCCTGCAGGCGCCGCTCGAGATCGGCCTTCCCCGCCGTGATGGGGTCGAGCAGCTCGATGAGATCCATGCTCAGCTCGTGGACGGCGCTGACCAGCTCGATCCAGGCCGTGACGCCCGCCTCAGCGATGTTGCGGGCCGCCATGCCCTTCTCGTGGACCCGCGCCTGCGCGATGCGCACCCAGCGCGGCGGGCGCGCCGGAGGCCCGTCGTCGAGCGCCACGCGCAGCCGCAGCAGCAGCCAGGAGAGCGGGTCGAGCAGGCTCTGAAAGCGGTTGCTGTCGAGCGGCTGAGTCCTACCCATCGCTGCCTCCGCTGACCGCGCCGGCCACGATCTCTTCCTTGCCCTCGACGTCATCGGCGCGGGGTTCGTCCTCCGCGGGCGGCGTCACCCGCCACCACAGCACCCGCACGTCGTCGAAGTAGGCGTCGGTGTCATAGTTTGCGTTGTGTTTGCCATACAGGCCCACCACGATGTGGGTGACGTCGTCGGGCGCCAGGAGCTGCGGCGTCGCGATGGGGATCCAGTCGGCGCCCTGCACACGCGCCGAGGTCGGCGACTGGAGGTCTCGCTGCAGGCGGTTTGGCCACCAGCCAGACCAGGCGTAGTAGCCCGCGATCCGCTCTGGCGTGAGCCGCGTCGCCAGCGGGTTCGAGCCGGTGAGCGCCCCAGAGCGCGCCAGCCCGAGGAGGATCCGCCCCTGGTCGGGCAGTCTGCCGGCCTGACCCTCTTTGTACAGCGAGCGCCGCGCGACGACCGCCTGGAAGAGCAGGCGATCTCCCGCCTCGCGCGCCGTCTTCGCGAGGTCCTCGACCGAGGCCCACTGGTACATACCCGAGATGATGGGCTTCGTGGGCGCGACCCGCGACAGCGCGTCCTGCGCCGGATGGCCGACCCGCCCCGACATCCAGGGCTCGACCTCGCGGGCCGAGAAGAAGAAGCGCCCCGACGCCGAGGCGCCCTCGGACCATGCGCCGCCTTCGAATCCCTTACCCTTGTCCAACACGGGACGGCTCTCCAACGCGACGAAGGCGCAGTCGACGAGATCACCGGAGATCCCCTCGGGCAGGATGCGGTCTCCCTTCCGGTGGCGTATCCACCCCTGCTTGATGGCGTCCGGGAAGCTCGCGGCCTCCGCGCCCTGCGCAACCTCCGCCCCGCAGCGGTACCAGCGCCGCGGCGCCTTCTGCCCCTCGCCCTTGCGCAGCCCGCTCTCGGGCGCGAGCGCGATGCCCTCCTCGGCGAAGTGATCCGCGTCCGGGTTCACCAGCTTCAACGACCCGCTTCGGGGAGGATCCTCCTGGCGGTGCTCGTAGACGGGCTTGTCCTTGATGACGACCTTGATCACCTGCTCGCGCTTCGGGGGCGGCGGCGGCGGGATGGCCATCCATCGCGCCGGATCCCAGGGGCGCGCCCGGCAGATGTTGCGCACGGCGAAGTCCAGGTTCAACAGGCGATGCAGCGTGTGGAGGTCGAGACGCCCCTCGTCGGGCAGGTCGTTCAGGAGCTGAAACACGGTGAGGCGCGTAGACAGCGGCCCGCCCAGCATACCCACCCCCGGCTGAATCGCCGGCTCGCGATAACCGAGCCCGTCCAGCAGCGAGACGACCTCGCCGAGGTCCTCCCCCTTGTCCAGGTCGAAGGCGAACATCTCCGCCCCCCTTGGGTCGCCGACCGGCCAGCTCCCCCGCGCCGTGGGCGCCCCGGAAAGGCCGAGGGGCAGGTTGCGCAGCCCCAGCCGCGCGACGGGGACGGACTTGCTGCTCTCCCCCTTCGGACCGTGCCAGACGCGGACGGGATGCCCGAAGGCCCAGGCCAGGAGGCGCGCGCGCCCGGTGCTCGCGAGATCCACCGTCACTTGATCCTCGCGCAGCCCGATCTTCAGCAGCTCGTAGAGCTCGCGCCCGATACGCAACACATCGATGGGCTCCGGGATGAACCCAAGATAACGATCCGGATAACGAAGCGCGGCAGCCGCGTCGGCGAAGCTGCTGGCGATCTTCTGCTCGCCCGTCAGCGTGACCAGCGCCGCGGCGAGCTGAGGATCCGTGACGGCCTTCGCCATCTCCAGCAGCAGCTCGACGACCGCCTTGGCCGGATCGATGTGCAGGAGCAGCTCCTCCAACATGAGCGTCAGCTCGTGCATGCCGGCCACGAACTCCACGAAGAGCCGCACCGCGCCCGCCATCAGCGGGCCATAGGGCTCCTCCTTCTGGAACTGTCGGGCGCGAGCGATGCGCACCCAGCGCGGCGAGCGACCGGACGGCGCGTCCTCCAGGCACATCCGGATCTGGAAGAACATCCAGGCGAGCGGCTCGAGCGGGTTGTCGACGGAGCCCTGGAGGCGCGGCGCGGAGTCGGGGACGCGCATGTTCAGCTCCTCGGCCAGGTGGTGGAGCCGAGCGTGACAGACGCGCTCGTGAGCCAGGTGGTCTTCAGCGGGACCTTCAGGAGGTCGTACCAGTCGCAGAGCTTCAGGCAGGGTGAGGCGGGCGCCTCCGCGAGCGTCCCGGCGCGCGACTGTTCGGAGAGCGTGTAGAGAGAGGAGGCGTCGAGCGAGGCCGCCAGCGCGAGGTCGGGGCCGAACTTCGCGAGGTTGACGAGCTGGGCGCGCCGCTCCTTCAGCGTCGTCTGGATGCTCGTGGACAGTCCGGAGATCGCGGCGTCGAAGCTCGTCTGCGTCAGGTCCCGCAGCTCGCCGATCTTCGTGACGCCCTTCGCGGCGAGCGCCAGGACCGTGGTGCTGCCGACGCCGTTGAGCTGCGAGACCAGCCACGCGTCCATGGAGCGGACCCGCGCCATCCGCTCGGCGATGGCGCTGGCCTTCGCGGTCTGCGCGGCGAGCTCGGCGGACGCGGCCTCAGCGGCCAGGCTCGCCACGATGCCGGCGGACGCGCTCGTCTCGCTGGCCAGGCTCGCCGCGAGGCCGGCAGCGGTCGTCGCGGCCTCCAAGGCCTGGAGGGCGGTGGTCGCGTCCCCGCTGGAGATGGCGCCGGAGGCCAGGCTGGCGGCCGCGCTCGCCTCCGTCGCCGCCTGGGTCGCGCGGCTGGCGAGCGCGCTCGTGCTCTCCGAGGCGGACCTCGCGGCCGCGGCGGCCGTGCTCGCGGCAGCGGCGGCCGTCGCGGCAGCCTGGATCGAGGCGCTGGAGCCCGAAGCGGCGCTGGCGTCGGTCGCGGCCTTCGCGGCGGCCGTGGCGCTGGCGGCGGCAGAAGCCGCAGCAACCGCAGCCTGGGTTGCGCTGGTCGTCGCCCCCGATGAGGACGAGGCCGCGGCCGCGGCGGCGGCAGACGCGCTCTCTGCGACGACGCGGGCCTTCTCTGTGTTCTCGGCGAGCAGGCGGAGGGCCTCGATGCGGGCGGCCTCCTCTGCCGCGAGACGCGCGGCTTCGACACGGGCGGCCTCTTCCGCCGCCGCGACGCGAGCGGCCTCCTCTGCCGCGAGACGTGCAGCCTCGACACGGGCGGCCTCCTCGGCCGCGAGGCGCTCGGCTTCCACGCGCGCGGCCTCTTCCGCCGCGACGCGGGCGGCCTCGACACTGGCGGCCTCTTCCGCCGCCGCGATGCGGGCAGCTTCGACACGCGCAGCCTCCGCTTCCGCCGCCGCGAGACGCGCGGCCTCGATACGCGCGGCCTCCGCTTCCGCGACGCGGGCAGCTTCGACACGGGCCGCCTCCTCTGCCGCGAGGCGCGTAGCCTCGACACGTGCAGCCTCTTCCGCCGCCGCGACGCGGGCAGCTTCGACACGGGCCGCCTCCTCCGCCGCGAGACGCGCGGCCTCGACACGGGCGGCCTCTTCCGCCGCCGCGACGCGGGCAGCTTCGACACGGGCCGCCTCCTCTGCTGCAAGGCGAGCAGCCTCGACACGAGCCGCCTCCGCTTCCGCGACGCGAGCAGCTTCGACACGTGCCGCCCCCGCCGCCGCG
>CAZKWG010000420.1:0-7083 GCA_964556105.1 uncultured Enterobacterales bacterium
GAGCCTGCCCCTGCTGCCCACGCTGCACGAGCTGCTCCACCCGGAGCAGCAGCCCCGGAAGATCCGAGAAGCGGCCCTCGCCGCCCAGGATCCGCTCGACCCCATCCACCTGTTCAACCTGTGCTGGCGGCGCCCGCACGGGGCGATCGCGCACGTCGTGCTGCCCAGAGCGCTGACCGGGGTGGACTGCGAGATCGTGGTGATGAGCGGCCGACACTTCCCCACGGGCAGCCACAAGGTGGGACCGGGCTACAGCATCGCCCGCGAGAAGCTGCTGCGAGGCGAGATCGCGGCGGGCCGCGACACCCTGGTCTTCCCGTCCACCGGCAACTTCGGCATCGGCGGCGCCTGGGTGGGGCCGCGGCTGGGCTTTCAGAGCCTGGTCGTCCTGCCCGAGGACATGAGCGCAGAGCGCTTCGAGAAGATCCGCGCCTACGGCGCCGACGTCATCACCACGCCGGGCAGCGAGTCCAACGTAAAGGAGATCTACGACAAGGTGCGGGAGCTGCGGCGCGACCCGCGCAACCGCGTCTTGAACCAGTTCGAGGAGCTCGGGAACTATCGTTTCCACCACCACGTCACGGGCGGGGCGGCGGCGCAGCTCGCGGCCGAGCTGCATCGGGCGGGCGTCGGCAACGGGCGCGTCTCCGCCTTCGTCTCGGCCATGGGCAGCGCCGGCACCCTGGCCGCCGCCGATCACCTGAAGCGCGTCTTCCCAGCCTGCAAGGCCGTCGCCGTCGAGCCCCAGGAGTGCCCGACCCTGTTCAATGTGGGCTATGGCGCGCACGCCATCGAGGGCATCGGCGACAAGCACGTCACCTGGGTACACAATGTACGCAACACAGACCTCCTGGTCTGTGTGCACGATCGCGACACGCTGCGCGGGACCCAGCTCCTCCAGGAGGGGCGCGCCCACCTCGCCCGCCTGCTTGGATTGGACACAGACTGGCTGACCAGCATCGACGGCGTCTTCGGCATGAGCGGTGTGTGCAACGTCCTCGCCGCCATCCAGACCGCCCGCTACTATCAGCTCGGCCGGGGCGAGCTCATCGTCACCGTCGCCACCGACGGCTTCGACCGCTACCCCTCCGTCATGCGCCGCCTCGACGACCAGGAGGGCCCCCAGACGGAGGCCGTCGCCCGCCGCCGCGTCGACCTCTTCCGCGAGGCCGCGCCCAACATGGTGCTGGAGGCCACCCTGCCCGTCCGCCGCCGCTGGCACAACCAGAAGTATTTCACCTGGGTGGAGCAGCAGGGGAAGACCGTCGCCGAGCTCGAGGCGCTGTGGAGCCCGGCCTTCTGGGAGGCGGAGGCGGCGAAGGTGGCGGAGCTCGACGAGGAGACGCTGAGGATGCGGGAGCAATTGGGCATCGGTCTCGCATGACGATACAGGACGTGCCATGAAGATCGAGCGCATACGAATCCGAGATCTGCGAGGCATCGAACACCTCGACCTCGACCTGCGAGACGAGATCGGTGTCCCGCGCGATCTCGTCGTCCTCGCTGGCCCGAACGGCTGTGGAAAGACGACGATCCTCGACGCGATCTCGGCCGCGCTGACCGCCCCGACCCAGCTCACCAGCCACCGGGAGGACATGGTGTTCTCCCCGCGAGCCCTGGTCCGGGTCGGCGCGGCGCAGGCCACCGTAGCGCTGAGCCTGACATTCTCTGCCGAGGAGCGGGCCGCTACGGAGGCGCTCTACGCCGAGAGCGGCACACCACTGGGCGGGGCGCTCGCGGAGAATGTACAGGTCCAGTGGTGCTATCCTGATCCGCTGGGCAAGCACGGGCGTGGGTTCGCCACGTTGGAGGGGAGCGGGGCGCGCGAGCTCCTTGGCGCCCGCGTCGAAGCGGCGCGGCGCCTGAAGATCGCGGGTGGTTCACCGCACTGGTTTCGGCAGCTCGGGCGAGTCTGCATGTTCGATCAACGGAGGACCGGACTGGAGCGGAACATCAGCCCGCAGGTATGGCGTCTGTTGGGTCGAGAGGGCGACGATGCCCGACGTGCGCGCAAGACGTCCAACCCAAGAGACATCCTGCTCGACCTCGCCATTCGGGCTGAGCTCCCTGGGGTCTCCACCGATCTCCAGGAGAGCTATGAGGCCCTGCGACGGCGCTTCAGCGCTACCTGCGGCGGAAAGACCCTCGAGGGACCGAGGACCCTGGACAACGGCGAGATCGACGTCGTGCTGCGCGACGGCGCACAGGAGTATGGCTTCGACGGGCTCAGCAGCGGCGAGCTCATGATCCTCTCTTTCCTCATTCGCATGGCCACAGAGCGCGTTCACCGGTCCATCGTGCTGGTTGACGAGGTCGAGCTCCATCTGCATCCGACCTGGCAGCGTCGCTTCCTGCATGCCCTGCCGAAGATGGGAGACGACAACCAGATCATCGTGACCACGCACTCGGACTACCTGCGTGACGCCGCTCCGGCCGCAGCGGTCCTGAACCTCGGCGAGCTGCTGGAGGGCTCGTGAGCCGTGACCGGAGGGTCTATCTCGTCTGTGAAGGCCCGCGGAACGGCTGGGACATGCGGCTGCTGGACCGCCTGATCGTGCAGCGATGCCGCAGCTCGAACGTCAGAATAGAGGCGGCAAACGGCGACTCTGGCCTGGGAAGCGTCGCGCTCTACTTGAGAGATCGCGATCCCAGTGGCGTCACGATCATCGTCGAGGACCGGAACTACCGCCCGCGCGCCGAGGTCGATCTGGCCTGGAAGCGCGCAGAGCAGGACGCCGGCAACGCGCTCCGCGTATGGTGGACACGCCATGAGCTGGAGAACTATCTGCTCGAGCCGCTGGTGATCGCCGAGGCGCTAAGTCGACTCCCCGCTCACGTGCGTCGCCAGACCTGGCCCGACGACGACGCCGCGGCCGAGCGGCTCCTGCGCGCCCTCGCGGAGCCGCTGCTGCCAGCGCACGCCGTTCAGTTGGTCTGGTGGCAGGCCCGGGTGGCCTTGAACGCCAGCAGCGTCAAGGCCCGCTGTCCCGTGGCGCCAGACGCCGACGAGCCTACGGCGCGAACCGCGCTGCTCTCACTCGGTGCGCAGACGCTGCGCGACGCAGAGGCGCTGCGACGCCACCCAGAGCTCGAAGAGACCGCCTTACAAGCACGTCTGGACGCCACCCTCGCGGAACTGCGCGCGTCAGGCTACAGGTCCTCTATCTCCCATTGCCACGATCTGGACGGGCATGCGCTCTTCGGGCGGCTCTGTGCCGCGCTGGGGCTCAAGGAAGACTTCTTGAAGGAGAGGCTGCTGGACGCGCTGGCGTGGCTCGATGAGCAAGGGCAGGGTCCGATGATCGACGATCTGGCCCGACTGCGGCGTATCGTCGACCGGGCTACCGGGAGCGGGAGATGATGGAGGCCGAAGCAAGCGACGGGTGAGCGGCCCACACGCCCACACCCCTGCGCTACACTCCCCCCCATGCACGCGCTCTTCCTCCTGCTCTCGACCTCCCTGGCGGCGCCGGTCACCGTGGACGCCACCCGCTCCGTGGTGCTGACGAACAGCGAGACGCTGGCGATGGGCGGGGCCAGCGTGGGCGCGGCGGTGGGCGCGGACGGGGCCTTCTACAACCCGGCGGCGGCGGGGCGGCGCTCCCCAGGCGACACGAAGCCGCTCTTCTACAGCACCTCCTTCGGCGCGCTGGACGTGGGCCCGGCCAACCCTGTGGACCTCG
The DNA here is from genome assembly GCA_964556105.1 of uncultured Enterobacterales bacterium. GTDB lineage: Bacteria > Myxococcota_A > UBA796 > UBA796 > CAZKWG01 > CAZKWG01. The sequence goes on from CAZKWG010000420.1 coordinate 3,684, forward strand.
GCAACATCGGCGCCGCCGAGGGGTGGAGCGGCGGGATGCTCAACCTCGGGCTGGCGGTGGGCTACAAGCGGCTCGCGCTCTCCGTGGTGAACGGTCGGCTGCGGTACTACACGTCCCCGCTCGTGGACGACATTGACACAATTTATACACCCACGGTCAACGTCAACGAGACCCACCTGGATCTGGCCGCCGCCTTCGCCGAGGACCGCGTCATCCTGGGAGCGGGCGCCCGCCTGCTGCGGGTCGGCGCAAGCCTGGACGGCTACGGGCTCGAGCCGGAGCGCTTCGGCGGCGTGGGCGCCGAGCTGGGTCTGCTCCTGCGCTCGCCAGCCACCGGGCTCAGCCTGGGCCTGGTCTGGCGGCAGGGGACGAGCACCGGGGATCTGGACGAGGTCAGCGCGCTCGGCGTGCGCGCGGTGGAGCTCCCCGCCGAGCTGGCCCTGGGCGCCGCCTGGTCGGGCGAGCTCCGGCCGGCGCAGGCGAACCCGCTCCCCCTGCGCGTCGTCGCCGATCTCGTCCTGGCCAGCCCCGTCAAGGAGGCCTTCATGCTGGAGGCGCTCATGCTCGGCGAACAGGTCGCCAAGGGCCGCGCGGCCTCCTGGTCCCCGCGCCTGGGGGCCGAGCTGGAGCCCTGGCCCGACCGCCTGCGCCTGCGCGCCGGAACCTACCTCGAGCCCTCGCGCACCGATCTGGCCGACGGGCGCCTGCACGGCACGGGCGGGCTGGAGCTGCGCCTCTTCCGCCTGCGCCTGCTGCGCGGCATCATCGACATGGACATCAGCTATGAGGCGGCCATCGACGCCGCCCCGCGCTACCTGAACCTCTCCTACCTGGGCGTCGGCACCTGGGCGCGGCGCGCGAAGGAGACGATAGAGTGAGCTCCCCCTGAAGAGGTGACCTTGCTGCGCTTGTTGCTCTTCCCGCTTCTGCTCCTGCTCGCCTGGGCGCCCGCCCACGCCGAGGCCCCCGCCCCGCTCCCCGAGCCAGAGGGCAGCGGCCAGCAGGTCTCCGGCCAGACGCTGATCGACTGGGACTACGGCTACACCCTGCACCTGCCATCGCCCGACTGGCACCTGCTGCCGGAGGAGCGCGCGCGTGGCCTCTACCCCGACGCCCAGGCGGGCGCGGCGGCCAAGGGCGGACATGTCGCGGCCGTGATCATCGAGGAGGCAGCGGGCGATCTGGCGTCCATGCACAGGATGCTGTTGTCGGGTCTGGGGGATCTGGTCTTAGAGGTTCTCTTAGAGGAGGAGCTGACCTGGGCGGGCCAACCGGCCATCCAGAGCCACGTGGTGGTGTCGGCCAACGGAATTCAGGTGCGACAGCTCCGCGTCGTCTTCCTCTGGGATGGACACGCGGTGCAGCTCCTCTGCAACGGGCCGATTGACCCCGCGAAGAACCGCTGCCAGGAGTTCGCGGAGGGCTTCACGCTGCAAGGCACAGCCATCCGCGGGCGGGTCATGGCGACCACCCCTGACGTGGCGACCCGCGCCTGGCGTATCCAGGACGGCGTCTTCGAGAGCGCGGTCAACGGGTTCTCGCTCGCGCCGCCGCCCGGCTGGCGCCTGATGGTGGGCGACGAGCTCAAGCTGGTCTCCCCCGACGCGGAGGTGGGGCTCGCCCGCGCGCGCCCGGACGCCTACGCCTACCTGCTGCCCGAGCGCGCCGGCGCGGGCTCGCTCGAGACCATGGCCGCGCGGTACAGAAGCATGGTCCTCGAGGGCTCGCCAGGCTCCGCGCCCAACGGGGAGCTGAGCGCGCAGGTCCTCGGAGAGCCGCTCTCGCTGCTGCGCCTGGAGCCGAGGGAGTCGGAGCTCTACACGTCCTGGCACGGGACCTGGAACGCGGACACCCGCTACTGGCAGCTCGTGGCCTGGACCTCCAAGGCGAACGCCGACGCGATGAGCCCGGAGATCGCCTCGCTGCTCTCCGGCTTCGCCCTGCTCGACGAGCCCCGCCGCGCCGCGCTGGAGCAGGAGCTCTCCACCGCGCCCGTCCCCGTCGAGATCGGGACCGGCTGGAGCCTGCGCAACCAGGTCTGGACACACTACGATCTCGGCCTGACCTGGGCGCCCCCGCCTGGGATCTGGAAGACGAGCGCTGGGGACGCTGCTGAGGCCATCTGGCCCGGCGCGCCGGTCGTGCAGGAGCAGCTCGTCAGCGGCGCCTACGCGACGCTCCTCCCTATCGAAGACTACGGCTCCCTGGACAGGAGCCACGCGGCCCTCGTCGAGAGCATCGGCCAACCCATGGCGTCGCCTCGCCGAGCGCGCATCGCCGGGCAGAAGGCGCGCTCGAGCTGGGTCCAGTCCACAGAGCCGCTGCCGCAGATCTGGCAGATCTCTACGTTTCGTGCTCCAAACGGGCAGCTCCTCGGCCTCATCACCTATGCGCTGGTCTCGAGCCTCGACCGCGCCCGCCCGGACATGGAGGCCATCGCCCAGACCCTCTCCGACACGCGCGGGCTCGCGGCGCGGGTGGTCACACGGGACGCCTTCGAGAGCCACAGGCTCGGGGTGCGCATGGCGCTGCACGACGATCTGCCCTGCCAGGACGCTGTCCCGGAGAACGTAGCCAGCCAGGCGGACGGGCTCATCTGCGCCCTGGGGAGTCGCAGCGTGCTGATGATGGCCTTGCGGGAGAGCAGCTCCGGCGTGGGCGGCGAGGAGATCGTGCTGCAGCTCGTGCAGGGCATGCTCGGCGAAGAGATGGGCCGCATGTCGGGCAAAGAGCAGATTCGAAGCGTGGGCGCGCTGGGCGGGCAGGAGAGCATGCGCATGTCTTTCGGCCCGCAAGGAGGCCGGGTCGAGGTGGACATGATCACCAGGGACCGGGTGATGGTCCTCTTCATGATCACCGGCATGTCCGAGGCGGAGCGCGAGCGCTGGCGCGCCGGCTTCGCCTTCATCGACTAAGGGAGGGCGACGGATCCTCGTTCCCCGCCTCGAGAGTGACGCCCATGACGCTGCTTCGCGCCCTCGGTCTCTGCGGTCTGCTCCTGCTGTCCGGGGGCTCCGGCGTCCAGGCCGCTGACGATGGCTGGCTCCAACCGCCGCCGGAGGTGCTCTCCGTGCTGCACGCCTCGGAGCCCCCGCGCGTCCTGCTCAGCCCCCCGCGCACGCACATGATCCTGGCCACGGACGAGAGCTATCCGCCGCTGTCCGAGCTCTCCCGCCCGCTGATGCGCCTCGCCGGAGCGCGCTTCGACCCCGCGTGGCGCACGGGCCACGGCGCGCGCTGCATGCGGGAGCTCTCGCTGCGGGCGCTGGCCGACGAGCAGACCACCCCCATCCCCCTGCCCGACGGCGCCTGCGTCACCGGCGTCCACTGGTCGGCGGACGGGGCGCGCTACGCCCTCACCCTGCGCGCCGAGGGCGGGCTGGAGCTGTGGGTCGGCGGG
>CAZKWG010000421.1:0-7072 GCA_964556105.1 uncultured Enterobacterales bacterium
AGCCCATGGAGCCCGATCAAGAGCGCCCAATCGAAGCCTTTGGATGCCTCACGGGCGATGCGGCGTGAGGCGTCCACAGGCCGCGGAGAGCTGCTCTCGGACCGAGGTACTCAGGATTGGCACAGCGGCCTCACGCTGTGAAACAACCGCGACACTTTTTTTGACAAGCCCGCTGCTGCCCGACGACCTGGCCGCCCGAGTCACGGTCGAGCGGGGGGCCGATCTGAGGTCCCGATCAAGGGTCTGACCTTATCCATTATCTGTTCTTCAACCCGCCCCGTCCTCCCCACCCAGCGGCGGCAGCGCCTCGTCCGCCTGCTCCACCAGGCGCGGCGGCAGCGAGATCAGGTGCCCGGAGCGCTCGCTCTTCGTGCGCAGGTACTCGATGTTGTGGGGGTTGGTCGGCAGGAGGTGCGGCACGCGACCGGAGACGTTGACGCCAAACGCGACGAGCTGGTTGATCTTGTTCGGGTTGTTCGTCAGGAGCCGGATGGAGCGGACCTCCAGCGTGTGGAGCATGTGGGCGGCGACCGCGTAGTCGCGCTCATCGTCGCGGAAGCCGAGGGCGAGGTTGGCCTCGACGGTGTCCAGGCCCTGGTCCTGCAGCGCGTAGGCGCGCAGCTTGTTCAGCAGCCCGATGCCGCGGCCCTCCTGGCGCATGTAGAGGAGGATCCCGCGCTCCTGCTCGCTGAGGGCGCGCAGGGCGGCCTCGAGCTGGTCGCGGCAGTCGCAGCGCAGCGAGCCGAGGGCGTCGCCGGTGAGGCACTCGGAGTGCAGGCGCGTGTGGACGTTCTCGGCCCCACGGACCTCGCCGCGAATCAGCGCGATGTGGTCGCGGCCGTCGCGGTTGTTCCAGAAGCCGGCGATGGCGAAGTCGCCGAAGCGGGTAGGCAGGCGGGCGACGCTGACGAGGCGGACGCAGACCTGATCGGGCCCGACGCCGCGGCACTCGTGGTCGCGGTCGCGCTCGACGAGCGCTTGAAGATCACGCATGGGCAGACTCCAGCAGGTCGCGCGCGAGGCGCTGGCCGGCGAGAAAGGCGCCTTCGGCGCCGCAGGAGGGATGGAAGGCCTCACCAGTGAGGCCGAGGCGCGCGCCGTCGAGCGCGATCAGGAAGGGCCGCGCGAAGGCCGCGCCGCTCTGAACCTGGGCATAGCGCCAGCGGTGGTGGATGACCGTCGCGGGGCTGGCGGCCCACGGACCGAGCAGCCGCCCGGCCTCGGCGAGCAGGGCGGCGCTGACCTCGTCCGCCGGGGCCTCGAGGTGGGCGGCGGACCACGCGGGGCGCGCCTGCAGGACCAGGACGCGGCGTCGCGGGAGCGGCCGCTTGGACGAGTCGTGGGCGATCAGCTTCAGCAGGTTGGAGTCCTCGGGCAGAAAGAGCTCGCCTTCGAGCGGGTCATCTGGGCCATCGTACAGGGCGATGAGCGCCTGGCAGGGGCTCGAGCCGGCGGACGACAGGAGCGCGCGCGCCCCCCTCAGGCCAGGATGCTCGCCCAGCAGGGCCGCGGACTGCTCCAGCGGCAGGGCCAGGACCAGGTCGGGCGCCTCCCAGCGCTGGCCGGCCTCGTCTTCGACGCCGATCGCGCCCGGGCGCGTGTGCAGGCGCGTGACGCGCACGCCGGAGCGCACCTCCAGGCCGCGCGCCAGGGACTTCGGGAAGGCGGAGCTGCCTTCGGCGAAGGCCAGACGTCGGGCGCGCCAGCGAGGATCGAAGGCGGTCGGGTTGCAAGGCGGGCCGCTCCCGACGACGCGGGCGGGCCAGCCTGGGATCGGCGTGGCGGGCACCTGATCGAGCGCGTCCAGAAAGGCGCGGCTGGTTCCATGGAAAAAGGGCAGGCCGTGGTCCACGGGCTGGCCGTCGATGCGCCGCGTCGCCGCGCGCCCGCCCACGCCGCGCCCCTTGTCGAGCACCAGCACCTCGGCCCCGGCGGCGACCAGCAGGCCGGCGCAGGCGAGGCCGGCGATGCCGGCTCCGAGGACGAGGACATCGGGCACCCAGGGCTCCTTCCCGCGGAGGGGAGCCTCTCCTTAACCGCGGCGGCGTGATAGAGCGCGCCCCATGTTTCTCCTCTCCTTCCTGGCCTGCGGCGGCGCGCCCCTGCCCGGCGTCCTCTACGACGACGAGCGCCTGCCGGTCGTCGACATGCACCTTCATCCCGGGCTGTGGGAGGACATCCCGCCCTCGACGCAGTCCTATCTGGCGGGGAATTTCCCGGCGCCGCTCAGCCTGATCCCGGACGCGCTGGCCCGCTCGGTGCTGACGGGGGAGGGGATCCTCGGGCAGCTCGACGAGGCGGGGGTGAGCCAGGGCGTGCTCTTCGCCGTCTACGCGCCGCGCACCGTCGGGATCGCCAGCAACGAGCTGGTGATCGGCGAGCTGGCCGCCGACCCGGAGCGCCTGTGGGGGCTGGCCAGCCTGCGCGTGGACCAGTGGGCGACCGACGAGGAGGAGGAGCTGGCGCGGCTGGCCGAGGCGCTGGAGGCGCCCGGGATGATCGGCGTGAAGCTGGCGCACGCCCACCAGCATTTTCGGATGGATGATCCCCGTCTTTACAGCATCTACGCCCTGGCTGCGGCCTATGGCGCGCCGGTCTACCTGCACACCGGCTCCAGCCCCTTCCCCGGCACGGCCCAGGACGCGCCCTACACCGACCCGTCCTACCTGGCCGAGGCGGTGGCCCTCTACCCGGACACGATCTTCATCCTGGGCCACCTGGGCTACGACTTCCGAAACCGGGAGATCGGCGCCTTTCAGGCCTGTCTCGACCTGGCGCAGTCGGCGCCGAACGTCTTCTTGGAGCCGAGCGCGCTGGGCAGCGCCACCTCCGACCCGGAGCAGGTGACCCTGGCCGCGGCCTACGCCGCGATACGCGAGGCCGGCCTCGTGGACCGCGTCATCTACGGCAGCGACGGGCCGCAGAGCCCGGGCTTCGTCGCCGAGTATCTGGAGCGCTCGATCTACGCGATGGAGAAGGCTGGCTATAGCGCCGACGAGGCGCGGGCGGTGCTCTCCGGGAACTTCGCCCGCACCTTCGGGGTGCCCGAGGTGGAGCTTTGATCGCCCTGTTCGCGGCGGCGGCCCTGGCGGCGGCCCCTCCGGGGGTCAGCCACGACGTGCTGGGCGGCGGCCTTCAGCCCGGGGCCTGGGCCGGCGCGGTCTCGGTCGGCTTCCCCACGTTCACGCTCGCCGGGAGCCGCGGGCTCGAGCAGGGCTGGACGGCGCTGCTGGAGGGATCCTCGGCCTTAGGCGTGGACTCCTGGGGGATGATCGGCGTCGGCCGCCGCTGGCTGGACCGCCCGGCGCTGCGGGTGAGCGGCGAGGCGCTGCTGGGCGGGCACCTGCGCTCGGGCGAGCTGGCGATGGTCGGGCCCGCGCTGGACCTGCGCGTCCGCGTCGCCCGCGGGCAGGGGAGCCTCGTGCCCTACGCGGTCCTGGAGACCCGCCACACGCTGCTGATCGACCGGACGGTGGTGGACGCGGCGGAGGGGGAGGACAGCCAGTGGGCGCTGGCTCATCACTGGAGCCCGGTCGGCGTGCTGGGCCTGGGCGTCGCCCTCTCGCCCCGCGTGGGGCTGGACCTGGGCCTGGACCTGCCCTGGCTGGACCCGCCGGGCTTCAACATCCCCGGAATTCATCTGGGACTACAGGTCGGACGATGAAGATCGTGTTTCTGGTTGTATCTGGCGGCTGCATCAACCAGACCACCCGGCTCGTGGAGGTCGCGGTCAGCGGCGAGATCTCCGCCGAGGCGAGCGCGGCGCAGGGCGTCGTGACCGTCGAGCTCCAGCACGCCTGGACGGGTACTGGCGAGCTGCGCCACCCGCTCGGCCCCATCGAGACCTTCACGTTGGAGGGTCCCGGGCCCTATGACCGGACCCTGCTCTACCCCGAGGCGGAGGGCGAGGGGCTGGTGGTCTACGCCTGGATGGACGGCGACGGCGACGGCGTCCTGTGCAGCCCCACCAACCGCGACGAGCTGGCCGGCCTCACCGAGGTCGCGGACTTCCCGGCGTATGTCGTGACGGCCGATGTTGTGCTGGATGCGGCGTGTGCGGGGGCGGAGACGCTGTTTCCCTGAGGGGTGTCAGCCCGCCCGGTTCCTATTAGGTGTCAGGTTGATCTCATTTCCTTTTCGCAAATAATGACCGTTATATAAAACTATTTTCGCCTGCTGGTGATCCGGCTCTCAATCAGTGGAGAGCCCAAAGGCTGCTCGGATCGTCAGCCTCCAGGCCCACGCCGTTACAGCGCGGGTCGCGCTGGACGCAGCATGTCCGGGAGCGGAGATCCGGTTTTCCCGGCAGGTGTCTCTTCGGCGTTGGCTGTGGCAAACGCGCGGTGTGCATCGACATGATCGGCGGCGCGGCGAGGGGGCGCGCTGGGGGCTTGTGATCCGTATACCTGGCACCTGATCAATGATCAAGATACCTGGCACCTAATCGGGGGCACCTAATCGGCGTCGTCAGTACCGCCCACCCACCACGCCGTCTCCGATCAGCGCGTCGAGGCGGGCCACATGGTCGGCGGAGAGCGTGAGGTCCTGAGCCGCCCAGTTCTCTTCCAGGCGCGCGATCTTCCGTGTCCCGGGGATGGTGGCGATGGGGACCTCGCGCGAGAGCACCCAGGCCAGGGCGACCTGCGCCGAGGACGCGCCGATCTCGGCGGCGATCTCCGCCACGGCGTCGGCGAGCCGGACGTTGGCGGCGATGGCCTGCTCGGAGAAGCGCGGGTTCTGAAGCCGCCAGTCATCGGGCGCCAGATCGCTCCGCGACCGGATGGCCCCGGACAGGAAGCCGCGGCCCAGCGGGCTGTAGGAGACGAAGCCGACGCCGAGCCGCTGGATCGTCGGCAGGATCTCGGCCTCGACCTCGCGCGACCACAGGGAGTACTCCGTCTGGAGCGCGCTGATGGGGTGGACCGCGTGGGCGCGCGCCAGCGTGTCGGCGTCGGCCTCGGACAGGCCGAGGTAGCGCACCTTCCCGGCGTGCACCAGCTCCGCCATGGCCCCGACCGTCTCCTCGATCGGCGTCTTCGGGTCTACCCGGTGTTGATAGTAGAGGTCGATGTGGTCGGTTCCGAGGCGCTTCAAGGAGGCGTCGCAGCAGGCCCTCACGTAGTCCGCGCCCCCCTTGATCCCCTGCCAGCTCCCGTCTTCACCGCGGGAGACGCCGAATTTGGTCGCGAGGATGATCTGATCTCTGCGCCCGTCCATCGCCCGCGCCAGCAGGCGCTCGTTGGTGAAGGGGCCGTACATGTCCGCCGTGTCCCAGAACGTGCAGCCCAGGCTCACCGCGTGGTCGAGCACGCGGAGGTTCTCGGCCTCAGACGAGGACCCATAGAAATCGGACATCCCCATGCAGCCCAGGCCGATGGCGGGCACCCGTAGACCCTGTGTTCCGAGATGGACCTGCTTCATGACGCGTTGACCCTCCCTATTGGGACTACCCTATCCCAGAATCAGGTGTCCAGAATCAGGTGTCAGGTTGATCTCATTTTGTTTTCTCGAATAAAACGCCTGTCTATTCTGTTCTTCCAGCCTCATCCTGAACCCACTCCCCAGTCCGTCCAGCTCAGACCCCAGAGCATGGCCAGGTCGCCGAGCAGCAGCCCCGTCACATAGGCGTCGGTGTCCAGGTTCATCCCCAGCGCCCTGGCCTGCGGCGCGAGCAGCGGGCGCAGGGGGCCGAGCAGACGGGGGAGGTTGGCCAACTGTGCGTCCAGACGCACGAAACACGGCTCGTCCCGCATGATCCGCGCGGCGGTCAGCCCGAATCCGGTCGACGACATGCCCAGCCCGGCGATGACCGGCCCGGAGTCAGCGTCGGGGCGCCCGACCTGGCCGTCGGGCCACTCGGCGAAGCCCGACAGACCGAGCTGGTTCAGGGAGAAGTGGGCGACATAGCGCGCGTACAGCGCCTGGGCGCGCTCCCGGTCGAGCTGCGCCACCAGCGTGATCCGCATCCCGAGGTCCGCGCCGCGCGGCCCCTCCACGATCCGGCCGCTGTCCAGTTCGACGCGGCTGGGCGGCAGACCGGTGGCGGGGTCCAGGTTCGCGTCCAGCCACCGAAAGTGAGCCTGAGTCGCCGCGTCAACGCCCTCGAGGCCGTCCGTCCGGTCGCGCAGCCTCAGCGCGAGCAGCACGGGCACGGTGTCGAAGGTCCAGACCAGGGCAGGATAGGCGTCGATGGGGGCGCCTTCCCGCGCCTGGAGCGCCGCCAACAGCGACGTGCAGAGTCGTCCATGAAGGGCCTCGTAACGGTCATCTCCGCCGGCCAGCCGCCAGGCCCCGAGCGCCAGCGCGAGCTGCCCCTGCCAGGTGCCGTAGCCGGGGATCTCGGGGATGGCCTCGGGGGAGGGCGCGCGCAGGCGACGAGCCGTCTCGGTGATCGCACGATCGAGGAGGAAAGACATTTTCAGGTGAATGTCCGCGCGGCTGGCGTCGGCCTCCTGGGCGCGGTTGGCCAGCGCGAGCACGGGCAGCACGTAGGGGAAGAGCCGGCCCTCGTAGAAGCTGGGCGCCTCAGCATCGATGAGCGTCTGGAAGGCGGCAGGGTCAGCCAGTCGCGCGTCGAGATCGCGCCAGAGCCGAGCCTCGACCGAGGATCTCAGGAGGGGCGCTGGTGTCTGGGCGGGGGCGTCCTCCTGCGCGGCGGGCTCCGAGGCGGCGACAGCGGCGAGCAGCGTGAGCAGGAGGATCATGGGGGGAGCTTAGCTCGCAGGAGGTCAACAAGGAGGTGTCGCACGAAGGAGGTGTCCGAAGGAGGTGTCAGGTTGATCTCATTTTGTTTTCTCGAATAATGCAAGATATAAAACGCCTTTTGTCGCCTCGTGGTGAGCCTGCCCCCAATCCGGTGGTGGTCCCAGAGCCTGCTCGGGTCGCCGGCCTCCAGGCTCTCGCCGTGGCGGCCGATAGCGCGCCGGAGGCAGCGTGTCGGGGAATGGAGACCTGGGCTCCAGCAATAATGTAAGTATAAGGTAGATTATTGTGCGTAAAAGGTGTGCATCGACACGGCTGGCGGGCAGCGCACGCCGGCCATGCGCGTGTGGCTGGACCGGCGCGCCATCGC
>CAZKWG010000422.1:0-7041 GCA_964556105.1 uncultured Enterobacterales bacterium
CTGCGCCAGCGGGGCAGGGGAGGGGAGGGCCTGGGCCGGGCTCGCGCTGCTCCTCGCGCTCAGCGCTCGCCGCTCGGGCGCGCGCCGTCCGAGGGGCCTGCGTCCTCCGCCACCACCCAGTCCCCCACGTGGATCTCCCCGTCGTTGAGGGCGCGGGCGGTGAGGCCGCCGTGACCGCGCATGGCGTTCCAGCCGCCGGGGCCCAGGGCCTCCTCCATGCGGCTGCAGGGGTCGCAGGGGCCGGTGCCCTCGAAGAGGACCTCGCCGATGCGGAAGCGGCGGTCCTTGAGCGCGATGAGGGGGATCCCGCTCACCACGAGGTTGCGGCGCAGCGTGGAGGGATCGGGCGCCGCCTGGGCGAGGAGCGCGCCGATGACCGGGAGGTGCTCCGCCTGAATCAGCGTCACCTGGCGCGGGCCGCCCTTGCCGGAGCTGGCCTTGCGGTCCCCCTCCAGGCCGCGGCCGGCGCGGACGCGGGCCTGCGCCACGACCTGCGTGGGCTGCTGGCGCGCCGGGCGCAGGCCGATCCACTCCAGCCGCCCCACCTGCGGCAGCGCCGACCTGAGATCATGAATCGTCTTCATGGTTGGGTCCTTATGCATGAAGCTGGCAGCATGTTCTTCCAGGCGCTCCCGCCCGCGACGGAGCCAGACGCCCAGCCAGGCGCGCTCCACCTAGTCCCCTCCCTGAAGGATCAGGCCGGGCACGGTCCGTCGGGCGCCGCCGGCGGCCACGTCGGCCAGGGCGCGGCTGTGCTGCCGCGCGTCGGCCGGGAAGACGAGCTGCGCCAACGGGCGCTCGAAGCCGAGCTGGGGCTCGTTGGGATCGGGGCGGCCCGCGGGCGCCCGCGGGCGCAGGGTCACGACCAGGTCGGCGGAAGGCCGAAAGTCCAGGGTGACCTTTCCCTCTGGGCTCATGGACAGCTTCGCGTCGCGCGCGTCCAGCCGCTCGCCCGCGACCGTGGCCCAGGCCAGGGTGAGCGCGCCCTGGGTGTCGATGCCCACGGCCACCCCGTCGCCCAGCGCGTAAGCCGCCAGCCGCACGCCCTCGGGCCGCCCGTCCCCGCCCCGGTGTACCAGCACGCCGCGCCCGCGCAGCAGCCCGCCGCGCTTGCCGCTCTCCAGCCAGCCCGTCAGCTCGCCCGCGGGGATCAGCGCCTCGATCGCCCACTGTCCGCCGCCCGTCAGGGTCGTGACCGGGGAGGTCGCCTCCACCTCCGGCGCGAGCGTCAGGGTGGCGCCCAGATCCGAGCTGAGCAGGTTGTAGCGCCAGCTCCCGTTCGGCTCGCGCCAGACGCCGTCCTCGCCCATGGTCAGGCCGCTGCGATCCGCCTCCAGGCTCACCACATTGGGCGGGGCGTCGGCCCCGGTGAGGATCGGGCTCTCGTCCGTCTTCCAGCGCTCCAGCCGCAGGTGGCCCTGTCCGCGCAGCAGGCCGGTGTTGCTGATCTCGGCGCGCGCGTCGATGGTCGTGCCGTCCTCCAGCGCGCCCAGCAGCTCCCAGCGCTCGCGCCAGGCCAGCCCGTCCTCGGGGCGTGGCCCGCAGGCGAGGAGGAGCGAGAGCGGAGACAGGCGGATCAAGGACAGATCTCCCCCCAGCGCTTCGCTCGCAGCGCGTCGAGCTCCGGGTCGGGCGTGGTCTGGAGGAGGGCCGGCAGCGCCTCCTGACCGCAGGTCACCAGCCCACGATCGCGCGCCATGTTCAGCCGGTCGTTGTAGAGCTGAACGCCGGTCCGGGCGCAGGCCTCGCGCTGGGCCTCGGTGGGGGCCTCGGCGCAGGCGGCGCGGTCGAGCGGCGTGCGACGGGCGAGCAGGTCGCGGTAGAGGGCCGACCAGGGGCGGGGGTCCGCCGGGTCGAGGCCGTAGCGCGCGAGCTCGGTCGTCAGCGTGGCCTCGACCTGGCCGGGACGCGCGCCGGGCGGGAGGAGGTCGCGCAGACCGCGGCTCCAGAGGTGCATCCTGCAGTCGTCGGCGAAGCGGCCCGCCTCGGCGCAGCGGCCCGGGTCCGCGCTGCGCTCGGCGACCTGGAAGCCGCACTCGTCCCGGCCCACGCCCGCGTCCAGGGTGGCGCAGATCCGCGCCGCCCCGTCGGGATCCTCGGCCGCCAGCGCCTCCACCCCGGACAGCACGCAGTCCTGCTCCAGATCCGGGCGGGCGATCCTCGCGCACAGGGCAGGGGCGTCCGAGGGCGCGCGCGCCACGGCGGCGAGCGCGTCCGGATAGGCGCGCGCGTCGTCCACAGGGTGCCCGCAGGCCAGCAGCAGGATGAGCATCTTCGCTCCGTGCTTCAGCGTAGCGCGCTTCTTCAGGTATGCTCAAGGGATGGCGGGCGAGGAAGAGCGTGGGCGCCAGCGACTGACGGTCCTGGTCATCGAGGATGACGGGGACCTGCGCACCCTCATCGTCCACGTCCTGCGTCGGGCCGGGTTCTCCGTGCTCGCCGTGGGAGACGGCCACACCGGCCTGCGCGTGGCCGCCGAGCAGCGGCCCGAGGTCGTCCTGCTCGACGTGCGCCTGCCCGATCTCACCGGGCGGGAGGTCTGTCGCCGCCTGCGCAACAGCGCGCGCACCGACGACACCCACATCCTGCTGCTCAGCGGTCTGGGCGACGAGCGCGACCGGGTGGCGGGCTTCGAGGCCGGCGCCGACGACTACGTGACCAAGCCGTTCAGCATGCGCGAGCTGGTGCTGCGCCTGAAGGCCGTGCTCCGCCGCCTGGAGCAGCGCGCCCACCCGCTCCCCGCCCGCCGCCCCGAGCCCGAGGCGCTCCCCACCGTGCGCGTGGACCGCACGGCGCACCGCGTCTTCGTGGGCTCCGACGAGATCGAGCTGACGCTGACCGAGTACCGGCTCCTGGCGCACCTCACGGCCAACGCCGGGCGGCTCTGCTCGCGGGCGGAGCTGCTGCGCGAGGTCTGGCACATGCCGCCCCACCTCAACACCCGCACGGTGGACACCCACATCAAGCGCGTGCGCAACAAGCTGCTCGGCGCCTCGGCCTCGCTGGAGACGGTGCGCGGGCTGGGCTACCGCTTTCAGACCACGCCCGCGGCCAACGGGGAGCCCGCCGAGACGGGCGCCACGGCGCGGCGGTCGTGATAGGCAGGCTGTCATGGGACTCACCGATCGGCTCAAAGAGAAGGCGCGTCAGGTCGTCGGCAGCGTAAGCAGCCAGGATCGTGGCCGGAACTGGCCGAAGGGCCCGAGCCCGGACGGCCTGCAGCCCATGCTGTGGGACCACGAGGTCGGCTACGACCGCGTGACCCCGGTGAAGATGCCCGATGGCAAGGAGGGCGTCGTCATCTGCTGCCGCCGCGGCGTGTACGCGCTGGCGGGCGTGGACCGCAACGCCACCCTGGACCGTGAGAGCTGGCGCCTGGTCAGCGGCGGTCGAAGCTGGGACCTGTTCACCGGTCAGGGCGAGGGGGCTCCCAACGCGACGACCTACGCCGCGCGCTCGGCGGTGGCCGTGACCTGGATCGGCGGCCCGCACGCGCCCATCAGCGTCGTCGGCCAGATCGCCGTGAACCTGAACCCGCTGGTGGTCACCCTGCCGGCGGGCGTCTACCCGCCGAACACGCTGGCCTGGCGCGAGCTGCAGGCGGGCAGCGGCGCCGAGGCGGACGCCTACGCCAACTTCGAGGTGGACTACCTCGGCGTGCTCTGGTCGACGGGCCAGGTCTACGACTCCACCTGGAGACGCAGGCGTCGCTACAAGGTGGACATGCAGTCGCCCACGCTCCTGGAGGGTTGGCGGCGCGGTCTGCTCGGGATCCGGCCCGGCGGGATGCGACTCCTGGTTGTGCCCCCGCACATGGGCTACGGCGAGGAGGACATCGAAGAGACGGTGCCCAGCGGCGACACGCTGGTCTTCGTGATCCAGCGGGCCGAGCAGGGCTGAGCGGGCGCCGCCCGCGGGCCTCAGTCCACGATCTCCACCTCTCCGCGGCTGACGGTGCGGATGAGGGCGGAGATCTCGTCCGCGCGAGGATCGGCGGTGGCCTGGAGCACGGCCCGCACCTGGCTGGCCAGCTCGCGGGCGCGGCGGAAGGCGCCGACCAGGTCGCCGCTGACGTCGTTCGGGCTGTGGATGTTCAGCAGGATCTCGCTCAGGCTGCGACCCTCGGCCCACCAGCGCCCGAAGGGGATCATCTGGGCGTCCCAGACCACCTCGGCGCGGGTGAGCCGCTCGGCCTCGGTGACGGTGTCGCTGTGGCGGATCTTCTCGATGGTCCTGCCCAGGGCGCGGAACTCCTTGCTCGGCGCGGTCTGCGCGGCGCGGGGCAGGGCGTGGCACATCCCGCACATGACGCCGAAGAAGACCGGCATGGGCAGGTCCTCCAGCACCCCTTGCAGATAGACCTCCGTGGCGAAGACCTCCTGGATCTGGATGTACATCAGCACGCGGGCGCCGGCGTTGAAGCTGCCGTCCTCGGCGATGTAGCCGATGGCCTCGAGGAAGTTGACCTTCTCCTCGAACTCCGCCCAGGTCTTGCCGTCGCCGGAGGCCGCCTCCTCGCGCAGGCGGCGCAGGTTGCGCACCTTCTTCTTCATCGACTCGGGCACGGGCTGGCCCTCGCGCCACCCCTCCTTCTCCAGGAGCGCCGCCGCCTCGTCGGCCTCCAGCGCCTTGGCCCGCACCTTGCGGTTTCGGTGGAAGGCCAGGAAGGAGCGCTCGACCAGGCGCCGGATGTGGGCGCGCGGGTTTCTGTGGAGCAGGTTGACCACAGAGTTGAAGGAGAGCGAGAAGCTGCTGCGCACCGGCTCGTAGCGCCCGCGCAGGTGGGTCTCCAGCACCGGCGCCAGCTTGCCCCACTCGGTGAGGTCGGCGCGGACCACCACGAGGCCGCTCTCGTCCATCCCGCGCCGGCCGGCGCGCCCGGCCATCTGCATGAATTCGCGCGTCGGCAGGCGGATCATCTCGCGGCCGTCGAAGCGCTCCAGCCCCTCGAACACCGCCGCGCGCGCCGGCATGTTGATGCCCAGGGCGAAGGTGCCGGTGCAGTAGAGGACCTTGATCAGCCGCCGCTCGTAGAGGCGCTCCACGAGCACCTTGAGCAGGACGTGCAGGCCGGCGTGGTGGAAGCCGACGCCGCGGTGGTAGAGCTCGACCAGGCCGTCGTCGAGGGCCGCGGACGCCGCCGGGTCCTCGGTGAAGGATCGGATCTCATCCGAGACCGCGCGCTCCTCCGCCTCGGAGAGCAGGCTCTCGTGCAGGCGCAGGGCGAGCTGGCGGGCGAAGGCCTCGGCCTGGCGCCGGGAGAAGACGAAGTAGAGGTAGGGGAGCTCGTGGGGCACGAGCATCCGGAACACGTCCAGATGGCGCGTCGGCCGCTCGATGGCCGCGGCGGCCTCGGCCTGGCGACCCCAGCGGCGGGGCGTGCGCTCGATCTGCTTGAGCGCGCCGGCGTGCTGCTTCGCCCAGCGGCTGTGGATGCGGTTCATCTCCTCCGGGTCGCGCAGGCCCACCTCGCGGTTGGCCACCACGAAGGTCAGCGGCACCGCCCGCTTGTGCTCCTCGATCACCACCACGGGGCGCTCGCGGACATACTGCAGCCAGTCGGCGAACTCCGCCAGGTTCGACAGGGTCGCCGACAGCCCGAGGATCTGCACGGAGGGCGGCAGGTAGAGCAGGACCTCCTCCCAGGTCGTGCCGCGCTCGCGGTCGTCGAGGAAGTGGATCTCGTCCACGATGACGGCCGCCAGATCGGGGATCTGCTCGCCCGAGAGGAGGATGTTCCTCAAGATCTCGGTGGTCATCACCCGGCAGGGAGCCTCGCGCCGGATCACCAGATCGCCGGTGACCAGGCCCGTGCGCTCCTCGCCGAGCAGGGTGCAGTAATCGCGAAACTTCTGGTTGGAGAGCGCTTTTATCGGGGCGGTGTAGATCACCTGGCGCTGGAGCGCCAGCTCCCGCTCCACCAGCCAGTCGGCCACGACGGTCTTGCCCGTCCCCGTCGGCGCGCAGACCAGCACGCTGTGGCCCGCGCTCAAGGCGTCGATGGCCTGCGCCTGAAAAGGATCGAGCGCGAAGCCGCGGTATTCCATGGTTGCTGCTCGCGCCCGGGTGGGTAGAAAATGAAAAAGCCCGGAAAACATAACGTTTTCCGGGCCTGAATGGTACTCCCAAGGGGAGTCGAACCCCTGTCTCCGCCGTGAGAGGGCGATGTCCTGGGCCTCTAGACGATGGGAGCCTATTCGCGATGTAAAGTGGTTGAGGCGCTAGGAATCGAACCTAGAGTCTTCGGGGCCAGAACCCGACGTGTTGCCGATTACACCACGCCTCATCACGGCCTCATGGCTCGACACCGACGCCTCGGCGCCAGTGCGGGGCACTATTATTGAACATGTTCCGGGGTGTCAAGTGAGCGCCACCGAATTTCTGCGCGTGCGCGCGCCTGCGCAGCGATGAGCGCGCTGGATTCGCCATCGTCAGCCTGCGCGTCCATCGACATCTGGCCTGCAAGGCGGACATCAGGGGATGAGTGTCTCCATGGAGGCGCTCGCTGTCCCCTTCGGCCGCCTGAGCTGGTAGTCTGCGAACATGGGTGCTACGAAGATCGATCGCCGTCACGCCGCGGAGGCTATCGAACGTTTCTGTGTCCAGCACGGCCTGGGCCAGGACGGGGCGAGGGATCTGCGGCTGCTCATCGAGGCCGTGGGGCCTGCTGGCGTCGATGTGATCCGCGGCGCCGCGCCGCAGCTCGACCTGGAGGGCGTGCGCGAGCGCCTGGTCTCGCGGGCCTCGCACGAGGACACCGACGGGGGCGCCTCCGTGGCCATGGCGCCGGCCTGGTCGGCGTCCGGCTCGCTGCCGACGATGTTCGCCTCCATCGACGAGCTGGACGGCGATCTCTCCGCGGAAGACGCGGAGTCGGCGGCGGCGACCGTGCGCGGCCCGGAGGTGGGGGCGGCCGCGCGCTATGTCGACCTCGGCGTCATCGGGCGCGGCGGCATGGGCGAGGTGCGCCGCGTCCAGGATCGTGATCTGAACCGCGTGCTGGCGATGAAGGTGATCCGCTCCGAGGCCCTGCACGACGCC
>CAZKWG010000423.1:0-7020 GCA_964556105.1 uncultured Enterobacterales bacterium
CTACGTCAGCTTCGACGACCCGCTGGAGCGGGCCTTCGCGCGCGAGGATCCCAACGGCCTGTTGGACCGCCACCGGGGCGGCCCGGCCATCCTCGACGAGATCCAGCAGGTCCCCGAGCTGCTGCCCTACATCAAGCTGCGCGTGGACCGGGATCGTGGGCGAGCGGGGGCCTTCCTGCTGAGCGGGTCTCAGCGCTTCCCGCTCATGCAGGGCGTCACCGAGTCATTGGCCGGTCGGGTCGCCGTGCTGGACCTGCTCCCTCTGAGCGCGCTGGAGCTCGGGAGCCCGCCGCTCGACCTCAGCGCCCTGCTCTGGAGGGGCGGCTACCCGGACCCCGTGCTTCGGCCGGACGTACGCGATCTCTGGGTCGGATCCTATATCCGGACCTACCTGGAGCGGGACGTGCGGCAGATCCGCGAGATTTTGGATCCGCGCAGCTTCGAGGTCTTTCTGGGCCTCTCTGCTGCGCATCACGCTCAGGAGCTGAACGCCGCGAGCCTGTCGCGCGAGGTCGGCGTCTCGCAGCCGACCATCCGGTCCTGGGTCTCCCTGCTCTGCGCGTCCTTCGTCGCCGCGTTGTTGCCTCCCTGGCACCGCAACCTGGGCAAGCGCCTGGTGAAGAGCCCGAAGCTGTACTTTCTCGACTCGGCGCTGGTCACGGGTCTCACCCGGCAGCCCTCGGGTGAGGCCGCGCTGGCGGGGCCCCTGGGCGGGCCGCTCTTCGAGGGCTGGGTGGTGAGCGAGGCGCTCAAGCTCTTCGCCGCCGCGGGCCTCCCGCCCGCCTGCTGGTTCTGGCGCTCCCAGGACGGGCTGGAGGTGGATCTCCTCGTCGAGGTGGCCGGTCAGATCGTGCCGGTCGAGGTCAAGCTCACCGCGACGCCGACCGCGCGGCACGTGGACCCCCTCCAGCGGTTCCGCGCGCTGCTGCCGCCGGAGCAGACCCACCCAGGGCTCCTGATCTGCCGCGTCGACGAGGAGCGCCCGCTCCCCCACGGCGTGACGGCCCTGCCCTGGCGTCAGTGGCCCGCCTGGCTCGCGGCTCGCCTGGGCCTCTGATACGCTGAGCTCATGCTCGCCAGCGCGCTGCTCCTCCTCGTCCCCGCCCACGCCCAGGAGGCGCCGGTCGAGCCAGCCGCGCGCTCGGTGGTCGCCGCGCGGCGCTACCTGGGGCGGCCCTATGGCTGGGCGGGGCGCGGGGCCGAGCTGGACTGCATGGGCCTGGTCTTCCGCGCCTGGTCGGACGCGACGGGCCAGAGCTGGCGGACGCTCTCGGTGAACCCGACGACGCTGGTGGCGAAGCGGCAGCTCGGCGCGCCGGTGCCCGGGCTGGACGGGGTGGCGAACGCCGACATCCCCTGGGAGCGGCTGCGCTCGGGTGACGTGATCTTCTTCCTCGGCGAGCAGGAGAACGTCCGCGAGCCCGCCCTGCTCAACCTGAACGGCGCGCCGCTCTGGGTCTGGCACATGGGGCTGTACGCGGGCGGGCCCGCGCGCACCTTCGTCGTGGGCGACCACTACGAGGGGCAGGTCGCCGAGCTCTCGCTGCCCGCCTACCTGGCGGCGCATGGCGACGTGTACGTGGGCATCTACGTCACGCGGCCCTGAGCGGGCGCGCTCCGCGCGAGGCCCGCGGATGTTAGCCTCTGGGTTCAGGTTCCCCCCAACGTCCGACCCTGGAGGCTCCATGGCGATCCTGCTCCGCAACGGCGAGGTCATCACCGCGTCCGACCGCTACGTGGCGGACGTGAAGATCGAGGGCGAGAAGATCACGCAGATTGGGCTCGGGCTCCTCGCCGCGCCGGGTGACCAGGAGATCGACTGCACCGGTCGCTGGATCATCCCGGGCGGCATCGACGTCCACACCCACCTGGACATGCCGTTCATGGGCACGACCAGCTCGGACGACTTCTACACCGGCACGCGCGCCGCGGCGGCGGGCGGCACGACCAGCATCATCGACTTCGCGATCCCGCGGCGCGGTCAGCCGCTCAAGGCGGCCTATGATCTCTGGCGCGAGAAGGCGCACGACAAGGCGGTCTTCGACTACGCCTTCCACATGGCGGTGACCTGGTTCGACAACCCCGAGGTGCGCAGCGAGTTCCGCTGGTGCGTGGACAACGGCATCACCTCGTTCAAGACGTTCATGGCCTACAAGGGCGCGCTGGGCATCGACGACGACGAGCTCTTCAAGGTGCTGCAGCACGGCCGCGACAACGGCGTGCTGGTCACGGTGCACGCCGAGAACGGCGACATCGTGGACAACCTCGTCGCCCGCCACAAGGCCGAGGGCAAGCTGAGCCCGGAGTGGCACGCGAAGAGCCGCCCGCCCGAGGTCGAGGGCGAGGCCACCCACCGCGCCATCACCCTGGCCCGCTTCAACGGCACGCCGCTCTACGTCGTGCACATGACCTGCTCGGACGCGCTCCAGAAGGTGCGCGAGGCCCGCGCGAAGGGTCAGGTGGTCTACGCCGAGACCTGCCCGCAGTACCTGGTCTTCGACGACTCGGTGTACACGCGCCCCAACTTCGACGGCGCCAAGTGGGTCATGAGCCCGCCCATCCGCCCGAAGGGCAACCAGGAGGCGCTGTGGTCGGGCATCCGCGAGGGCCTGATCCAGACGGTGGCGACGGACCACTGCCCGTTCCTCACCGGCCAGAAGGACGCGGGGCGCGAGGACTTCTCGAAGATCCCGAACGGCGCGCCGGGCATCCAGGACCGCATGAGCGTGATGTACCACTACGGCGTGCGCAGCGGGCTCATCGACGTCCACCAGTGGATCAACACCTGCTGCACGCAGCCGGCCCGCATCTTCGATCTGTACCCGCGCAAGGGCACCATCGCCGTCGGCGCCGACGCCGACGTGGTGGTCTTCGACCCGAACGTGGAGTTCACCTTCACCGTGGCCGACAGCCAGCAGCGGGTGGACTACAACCTGTATGAGGGCATGCCCGGCACGGGCCGCTGCGACATCGTCTACTCCCGCGGGCGGCTGCTCTGGGAGCACGGCGAGTGGCGCGGCAAGGCCGGCATGGGCGGCTATCTGCACCGCAACGTGGGCCAGACCCCTGTCACCGTCTGATCCACTGGGAGTGGAGTCGGGGGCGCTCGACCGGGCGCTCCAGCTCCTCTCGGCGGGCGAGCTGGTCGCCTTCCCCACCGAGACCGTCTACGGCCTCGGGGCCGACGCGGAGAACCCGCTGGCCGTGCGCCGGATCTTCGCCGCCAAGGGGCGCCCGGCCGATCACCCGCTGATCGTCCACCTGGCGCCCGAGGCCGACCCGGAGGGCTGGGCGGAGGTCGATGATCGCGCGCGGCGGCTGATGGCGCGCTTCTGGCCGGGCCCGCTCACGCTGGTCCTGCCGCGGCGGGCGCGGGCGCTGGACGAGGTCACCGGCGGGCGGGAGACGGTGGCGATGCGGGCCCCCGATCACCCGATCGCGCTGGCCCTGCTGCGCGGCTTCGGCGGCGGGATCGCCGCGCCGAGCGCCAACCGCTTCGGGCGGGTGAGCCCGACCACCGCCGAGCACGTCCAGAAGGAGTTTGGCAGCGCGCTCTTCGTCCTCGATGGCGGACCGTGCACCGTTGGCGTCGAGAGCACCATCCTCGACCTCTCGGACGATCTCCCCGCGCTGCTGCGGCCGGGCGGCGTCTCCCGCGAGGCCCTGGAGGCGGAGATCGGCACCGTCGCCGAGGGAGGCTCCACCGCGGCCCCCGGCACCCTGCCCGCGCACTACGCGCCCCGCACCTCGCTCCAGATCGCGGACGACGCGGTCGCCGCTTCCGCCGCGCTGCGCCGTCAGGGCCGGACCGTCGCCACCCTCTACGCGTCCGAGCCCGCCGACTACGCGCGTAGACTGTACGCGGAGCTGCGTCGCCTCGATGAGCTCGGCGTGGACGTGCTCGTCGCCGAGCGTGTGCTGGACGCGGGCCTGGGGCGGGCTATCAACGACAGGCTCCGGCGCGCGGCGTTGGGGAGCAACCTCCACAGGAGTGAGTCATGAAGGTCGGAATTCTGGGTACGGGCGACGTGGGAAAGGCGCTTGGCCGGGGCTTCCTCGCGCTGGGCCACGAGGTCAAGCTGGGCGCGCGCACGGCGGGCAGTGAGAAGGCCGTGGCCTGGGCGCAGGAGCAGGGCGAGCGGGCCAGCGAGGGCAGCTTCGCCGACGTCGCGCAGTGGGCGGACCTGATCGTGCTGGCCACGCTCGGCACGGCCAACGAGGCGGCGATCCGCGCCGCCGGCCTGGAGAACTTCTCCGGCAAGCTGCTGCTGGACACCACGAACCCGCTCGACTTCTCGCGCGGCTTCCCGCCCACGCTGGCCATCAGCGGGGAAGACTCTGCTGGCGAGCAGGTGCAGGCCCTTGTGCCCGAGGCGAAGGTCGTCAAGGTCTTCAACACCGTCGGCAACGCCCTCTTCTACAAGCCGCAGCTCGCGGGCGGCCCGCCCACCATGTTCATCGCCGGCGACGACGCCGAGGCGAAGAAGCAGGTCGAGGCCATCCTGACGGACTTCGGCTGGGAGACGCTGGACAGCGGCGGCATCGCCGCGAGCCGCTATCTGGAGGCCCTGTGCATCCTCTGGGTCAGCACGGCGGCGAAGAGCGGCAAGTGGATGCAGGCGTTCAAGATGTTGCGATAGACGTTCACCCTCCCCCCGCCCCGCCCCGCCACGCGCTCGGCGGCGCGCCCAGGGCGGCGGAGAAGGCCCGGCCAAACGCCGCCTGGCTCTGGTAGCCGCAGGCCCAGGCCACCTCGCCCACGCGCTGGGTGGGGTCCGCCAGCAGCTCCAGCGCGCGCAGCAGGCGGGCCCGACAGGTCCAGGCCTTCAGCCCCAGGCCCAGCTCGTCCTGGCAGCGGCGCTGCAAGGTGCGGACGCTCATCCCGCTCGCCTTCGCCACCCGCTCGAGGTCTGTGGGCCGGTCGAGGTGGGCAAGCACCTGCTCGAGGGCGCGCGCCAGCGCAGGCGAGCGGGCGGCGGGGAGCTCCAAGGCCAGCGGCGTGGCGCGCCAGCGGGCGGTGAGCGCGGTGAGCGCAGCGAAGAAGGGAGCCACCTCGGGTAGATCGGGCGGGCTCGGCCCCCAGACGCCCGCCTGGATCGCCATCTCCCGCAGCAGCGGCGGCGCCTGGAAGACGCACAGCGCCCCGCCGCCCGCCTCCGGCTCGCCGTCCAGGTACACCGTGCGCAGCCGCACGGGCCGTCGCGCCTCCACCCGGTGACGCAGCCCGGCGCCGATCCAGGCGGCGCGCTCGGGCGGCAGCAGCACGACGCGGTCGGCCGCCTCGAGCCGCAGCGCGCCCTCGCTGGCGTAGAGGAGCTGCGGGCGGGCGTGGGCGTGCCAGTCCGACTGGAGCGCCGGGAGATCCTCGGCCAGCCCGAAGGGGTGGGGGATGGCGTCGGGGTCGAGGATGGGTGTGGCGTGTTTCATCAATTCTCTGTCATCTCGCGCATATCACGCCACGCGGGGCATCGGTACATTCAGGACATCCAACGGCGCCCAACCCACGCCGAGACGCAAAGGAGAACCCCATGTTCACCCGCATCGCCCCCCTCGCCGTCCTGCTCGTCGCCTGCTCGTCCGAGCCCCTCTCCATCCAGCGCTGGACGTCTGGCGCCGACGGCTTCGACACCCACAGCTACTGGGTGGAGTCGCAAGGCGAGGTCATCGTCTTCGACGCCCAGTTCACCCCCGCCCTGGCCGAGCAGCTCCTGGCCGACATCCAGGCCCAGACCGACGCCCCGGTCGGCGCCGTCGTCATCACCCACCCGAACCCGGACAAGTTCCTCGGCGCCCCGGTCTTCCAGGACGCGGGCGCGACCCTGGTGGCCAGCGAGGCCACCGCCGCCGCCCTGGCCGAGGTCTGGGCCTACAAGAAGGCTTACTTCGTCGGCGCCGGCATGTTCACCGAGGAGAGCTTCCCTGCGCTGCCCACAGTGGACCAGACCTTCGCCGGGGAGCTGGCCCTGGCCCGCGGCGTGGACCTCCTCACGCTGGAGAGCGCCGGCGTCACCACCGATCAGAGCGTCGCCCTCGTCGGCGAGGACCTCATCGTCGGTGACCTCGTCGCCGGTCGCGCCCACGCCTGGCTGGAGGGCGGCATCGTGGACGGCGTCGCCACCCCGGATCTCGCCGGCTGGCAGGCCGCGCTGGCCGAGCTGCCCGCGCTGGGCGGCGGCGACCTCTACCCCGGTCGCGGCGAGACCCTCCCCGTCGCCGCCGCCGTCGCCGAGCAGCAGGCCTACCTGGACGGCATGGACAGCCTCGTCCGCGCCTACCTCGGCACGCTGGACGATCCCTACGCGGCCCTGACCGGCGCCGACGCCGGCACGCACTACGCGGCGATCACCGCCGAGGCCGAGGCCGCCTACCCCGATCATGCGCTCTCCTACCTCGTCACGTACGGCGTCTACGGCCTCGCGTTGCAGATCGCGGCGGAGTAGCGAGCGGAGCAAACGGGTCAGGCGACGCGCTCTGCGTCAGCCCGAGGCCGCTCGCCCGTGCAATAGTCTCCCGTCGCCTCCGTAGTCCTGGCTGAACCCGATGACGTGAGCAGGCTCCCCTCTCGACCCCGGCCCCCCCGCCGCGGGCCTTGGGATGGGTCTGTCCGCGTCGCAGCCAGAGGCTCGCCATGCACAACAGCGTCTCGCTCCCCACCCAGACCCTGTTCTCTCATGTTCACCGCGATGACCGCGCCGATCTGGTCCTGGCGTCCGCCGTCGCCGGACTGTCCGCACTGACCGCGCCCTTCCTGTATTGGGTCTCGGCGCTGATCATCTGGTCCTGAGCGCTCCGCCCGTCGCGGGCCAGGCGCGATAGCCAGAGGAGATGCGCCGATGGCTCCGCCGCCTGCTCCTGCTCACCCTCCTGGCTGGCCTCTGGGTGGTCGCGGGTCTGCCGCGCTCCCCAGGGCCACCGGAGGAGGGCAGCCTGCGGATCGTCGCCGCCAACGTGCTCTACCTGCGGAGCGAGGCGGAGGCGGTGAGCGCCGCGCTGACGGCCCTCGCCCCCGACGTGCTGGTG
>CAZKWG010000424.1:0-7012 GCA_964556105.1 uncultured Enterobacterales bacterium
CCTCCGGCGTAAAGGCATGCTCGAAGAGGGTCATCTCCTCGAGGGCCGCGCTCAGCCGGGGGGCCGTGTCCCGCGCGTAGCCGAAGTTCGGGAGGTGGTCGGGCCGCAGCGCGTCGATGCCGAAGATGATGACGTTGAGCCCCTCGTTCCTGGCGGGCGTCTCCGCGCGGGGCTGGTGATCGGCCAGACCGGCGCCGACCAGGGCCAGCAGCAGCGCCGCCAGCCAGCCCGGCCGCGCGCCGCGTCGCCGCACCTCGAGCAGGAGCAGGAGCGCGCCGGCGAGGGCGAACAGGGCGGTGACGTGGTCCGGGTGGACATTGCCCGCCAGCCAGTGCAGGCCGGGGACGCCGAAGTGCATCAGCGGCCAGACGATGGCGCCGCGGAGCAGCGACCAGAGCGTGACCAGCACGATCAGGGCGCCGCGCCGCCAGCGCTGACCCTCCTCCGGGAACGCCCTCCGCAGCAGGGCGAGCGCGAGGCCGGCGTACAGCCCCATGGCGAGGTAGGCGGAGGCCATGTGGGCGAGGTAGATCCCCACCTCGCGACGCGCTATCCAGATCGCGGCGTCGTCGGCCTCAACCCTCCCGAGCGCGCTCTGCAGCTCGTACAGCGAGCTGAGCCCGTCGAAGGTGAAGAGGGCGCCAAACCAGGCGATCCCGTAGGCGAACTCGCGGCGCATCCTTCCCCTGTCCCCGAAAGTCCGGCAGTCTATTCCAGCGTGTCCGACGGTGCACCCCGCGCCGTGATGGGAGTCCCTTGAGGGTCCTGCACGTGATCTGCGACCTCGCGGGCGGCGGCGCCGAGCGGCTCGTGCTGGACCTCTGCCGGCTGCACGGGCCGGGCGTGGACCCAGAGGTGATCACCGTCCACGAGGGGGGCGCCTTGGAGCCGCAGTTTCGTGCGGCGGGGGTGCGCGTGCGCTCGGCGGGGCGACGTCGGGGAGGGCCGGGAGGGCTGGCGCTGGCGCGCATCGTGGCCGCCGCGCGCGAGGTGGACCTCGTCCACACCCACCTCTGGGCGGGGGACCTCTGGGGTCGGCTGGGGGCCATGCTGGCGGGGCGTCCGGTGCTGCGCACCGAGCACAACACGGTGGGCGAGACGGGCCTGCGCCGCCTGGCGACGCGGGCGCTCGAGCCGCGGACCGCGGCGGTGGTGGCGGTGAGCCGATCCGCGGCCAGCGCCCTCCCGCCCGAGCCGCGGCGCGTGGAGATCATCCCGAACGGCGTGGACCTTCGCCGATTTCGGCCCATGGCGCCCCGACCCGGGACGGCGCGCTCCGTGCTCGGGCTGGGGCGACTGACCTGGCAGAAGGGCTTCGACGTCCTCGTGCGGGCGGCCGCGGCGGTCCCTGGCCTGTGGGTGGACCTGGTCGGCGAGGGGGAGGAGCGCGTCGCCCTGGCCGCGCCTCATGTCCGCCTGCACGGCTGGAGCGCCGACGTCGCGCCCTGGCTGGCGCGGGCCGACATGCTGGCCATCCCGAGCCGCTGGGAGGGCTTCGGGCTGGTCGCGGTGGAGGCGATGGCCGCCGGCGTGCCCGTCGTCGCCAGCCGCGTGGACGGCCTCGAGGAGGTGATCGGTGAGGCGGGCCTGCTGGTGCCCCCCGAAGATCCCGCCTCGCTCGCGCGCGCCCTGGCCAGGCTCACGCAGGACGCGGCGCTGCGCACAGAGCTCAGCGCGCGAGGGCTGGCCAGGGCGGCCGAGTTTGACGTGGTCCGCATGGTGGCCGCCTACGAGAACCTGTACCGTGGACTGGTCAAGCGTTGACGCGGCGTCTACAATCCAAAAAACGGAGTAGCAAAGCCATAACCTAAGCGCCATAACCTAGGCTGTATAGCTGGGAGTCCCGAAGATGGCCTTTTCCATAGCTGTGTCGTTCGCTCCTGACGTCTTCGAGCCCAAGCCCGTGGACGAGCAGCCTCGTCAGGGGGTCTCGGGCGACGTCGAGGCGCTCCATCGCGGCCTGATGGAAGAGATCGACCCCTCTCGTCGCGCGCAGATCCACATGGAGCTCGGCAAGATGGCGCTCAAGGACGGTCGGCTCGAGGCCGCCGCGCGCCACTTCCACGAGGCCCTCACCCTCGACCCCCGGCTCGAGCCGGCGCGGCGGTGGCTCGACGAGCTCGGGGAGCGCAAGCAGGGCCACGAGGCGAAGGGCCTGAGGGGCGCGCTGGCGCGGGTGAACCCCTTCCGACGCTGAGCGATACGGCCCAGACGATCAGGAGGCGTCGCTCAGGCGCCGCGGCCCGAGCTCTCAGGGAGCGGGCCGCCGGCGAGCCGGCTCAGAGCGCGATCTGCTTCTCGGCCTTGAGGCTGGCCTCGTAGCCCTTGCCCGCCCACTGCGTCTGCAGCGTCTCCGCCCAGGCCTCGACGGCCTTCGCGTCCTTGAGCGGCTCCGGCGAGACGATGACCGGCCAGGGGTCCGTGCTCTCGGCCTTGCACTTCTCCAGCTTCGGCTTGAAGGTGCGCAGGGGCGCCTGAGCGGACTCGTAGACGACCCAGGCCTTGCCCGGCTCGGAGAGCGGCGCGAAGTGGACCACGGCCGTCTTGACGCCCTTGCAGTCGGCCGTCTCCACGCTGGCGCCGCCGTAGAGGAAGCTGCCGCCCGCCTGGACGCGGTCCGGGTAGATGGTCGGCAGCAGGCGCGCCGCGGCGGCCTCGGAGCCAGCCGAGGCGAGCCGGTCCGCGACGGCCCGGGCCTTGTCCGGTCCCACGTTCCGGGCGACCTCGACCAGGGTGCTCTCCAGCTTCGCCCGGTCCTCGGCGCTCATCTCGTCACCGAGCTCCGGCGCGACGGCCTCGTCGATCTGCGTGAGGATCGCGTCGAGCGGCCCCGTCTTGGCGGCCTTGATCGCCGCCTTCTGAAGGCTGGGCAGCGCGGCGGCGCCCTGACGGTGCGAGTAGACCGTGATCAGCGTGTTGTACTTCTCGTCGTACTGCTTGTCGGGCGGAGCCTCGACCTGCTGGGTGAGCCAGTCCAGCAGGGCGGGGGCCTCGCAGGACAGGAAGGCGTCGTCCCACTGCTTGAAGTCGATGTCGCGCAGGCCGAAGTAGGCGCCCTGGAGGAAGCCCAGCACCTTCGGGTGCTCCACGCAGGAGGAGCCCACCCGGTTCGCCACCTCGTCTCGGGCCTCGTAGCTGGAGATCTTGCCGACCATCGTCCAGACCGGACCCCAGACGTCCGCGTCGATGGAGGCCAGCGAGAGCGAGATCAGCGTGTCGGCGTCGCTGGCGCCGGACATGAACTTGATGAAGTTGTCCTCGGCCACCTTCTTGTCGCACTTGAGCAACGACGTGTAGGCCGAGACCAGCTCCGCGCCCTTCGCCGTGTCGGCCTTCTTGACGGTGGCGTCGCAAGGGCCAGCGTGAGCGGTTCCGCTGATGACGAAGAGCGAGACGAGGCCGAGGCCAGGCAGCATGTGATCTCCGGTGCGAGGGGGCCCTGAGCAGCCCGCACTTCTATGGGGTTTGGGCGCCGCCGTCGAGCACCCGGATAAGGACACGCAAGGCACGCGACGACATCCCCACGGCACGATAGCTCCTCGCCACCGTCGGGCTATGGATACTGACGGATCTCGAAGTGATCGAGGTGGGTCCCATGAGCCTGTTTTCTGGCGAGAACGCCGCGTTCGTCGATTCGAAGTACCTGGCCTGGCTCAAAGACCCGGGCGCTGTGGAGCCGGCCTGGGCGGCGCTCTTTCAAGAGGTGGAGCGCCCCGAGAACGGCCACACCCCGCGCGCCGGCCCCTCTTTCAAGCCGCGATCCGTCTTCAACCCGTCGGGACAGGGCGCGCCGGCGACCCAGGGCGACGTCCTGGCGGCCGCGCTCCGGCAGGCGCGGGCCGCTCAGCTCATCAACGCCTACCGCGTGCGCGGCCACCTCGAGGCGGACATCGACCCGCTGGGCCGCCTGGAGAAGAAGGCGCACCCCGAGCTGACGTTGGAGTTCTACGGCCTCAGCGAGGCCGACCTCGACGCGCCGCTGGCCGGGCTCTACATCTACGGCGTCCCGGAGATCACCACGCTCCGCCACGTCATCGCGCGCCTTCGCCGCGCCTACTGCGGCACCTATGGCGTGGAGTTCATGAACATCCACGACATGACCAGGCGGCGCTGGCTGCTGGAGCGCTTCGAGACCCTGCAGGACCGCGTCATGCTGGGCCGCGAGGAGGAGATCGAGATCCTCCGCAAGCTCTCGGACGCGGAGGGCTTCGAGACCCTCCTGCACAACCGCTTCCCCGGCACCAAACGGTTCTCGCTGGAGGGCGCCGAGACGCTCATCCCGCTGCTCGACCTCGCGGTGGAGCGGCTGGCGGCGCGCGGCGCCCTGGAGATCATCTTCGGGATGGCCCACCGGGGTCGGCTGAACGTCCTGGCCAACATCCTCCAGAAGCCGATCCGCAGCATCTTCTCCGAGTTCGAGGACGCGCGCTCGGACACCTTTCAGGGCTCGGGCGACGTCAAGTACCACATGGGGTACGCGGCGAACGTCTCCACGCGCAACGGCCACAACGTTCGCATGTCCCTGGCCTTCAACCCCTCCCACCTGGAGGCGGTAGACCCGGTGGTGGAGGGCCGCGTCCGGGCGCGCCAGGACCGCGGCGGGGATCTCGAGCACCACAAGGTCATCCCCATCCTCATCCACGGGGACGCCGCCTTCGCCGGCCAGGGGCTGGTGGCGGAGGTGCTCAACCTGAGCGATCTGAAGGGCTACCGCACGGGCGGCACGATTCACGTGATCGTGAACAATCAGATCGGCTTCACGACGGCGCCCAAGGACGCGCGCTCGACGCCCTACGCGACGGACGTGGCGCGGATGCTCATGGTGCCGATCTTCCACGTCAACGGAGAGGATCCGCTGGCGGTGGCGGCGGTGGTGGAGCTCGCGGCGGAGTGGCGGCAGACCTTCCACCAGGACGTCGTCATCGACATGTACTGCTACCGCAAGTACGGCCACAACGAGGGGGACGAGCCCTCGTTCACGCAGCCGCTGCTCTACGACGTCATCCGCAGCCACCCCTCGCCCCGCGTGGTCTACGCGCGGCGCATGGTGGCGCGCGGCGACCTCACCGACGCCGATGTGGACCGCATCGTGGGCGAGAGCCGGGAGCGCCTGGAGCGATCCAGCGTCGAGCCCACGTCGAGCGCGCCTTATGCGCAAACCGTAGAGCCGAACGCCGATCTTCGCAAGATCTGGGGCCATTTCAGCCAGCCCAGGCTGCCGGGGGCGGTGGACACACGCTTCGACCGCGCGAAGCTGGTGGCGCTGCTCGAGCGGGCCAACCGCGTGCCGGAGGGCTTTGTCGCGCACAAGAAGATCGAGCGCCTCCTCCAGCAGCGCCTGGAGATGGTGCGCGGCGAGCGACCCCTGGACTGGGCGGTGGGCGAGCAGGCGGCCTACGCGACGCTGGTGAGCGAGGGCTTTCGGGTCCGCCTCTCGGGCCAGGACTCCGGGCGCGGCACCTTCTCGCACCGCCACGCCGTCCTGACCGACATCCAGACCGGCGCCGAGCACACGCCGCTGCAGCACCTCACGCCGGACCAGGCGCCCTTTCAGGTCTTCGACTCGCTGCTGTCCGAGGCCGGCGTGATGGGCTTCGAGTTCGGCTACAGCCTGGACTACCCCGACGCGCTGGTGCTCTGGGAGGCTCAGTTCGGCGACTTCGCCAACGGCGCCCAGGTGATCATCGACAACTTCCTCACGGCCACCGAGCAGAAGTGGAACCGCTGCTCGGGGCTCGTGCTCCTGTTGCCGCATGGCTTCGAGGGGCAGGGGCCAGAGCACTCGTCGGCGCGCCTGGAGCGCTACCTGCAGCTCTGCGCCGAGGAGAACATCCAGGTGGCGAACTGCACGACGCCCGCCAGCTTCTACCACCTGCTGCGGCGCCAGTGCCACCAGGCCATCCGCAAGCCCCTCGTCGTCATGACGCCGAAGTCGCTGCTCCGCCACGCCCTGGCCGTGTCCACCATCGACGAGCTGGCGAGCGGCGCGTTCCAGCGGGTGATCCCCGATCCTGACCTCCCCGACCTCAGCGGGGTTCGCCGCCTCGTCCTGTGCAACGGGAAGGTCTTCTACGACCTCCTCGAGGAGCGGCGGCGCCGCAAGCTCCAGAGCGTGGCCATCGCCCGCGTGGAGCAGCTCTACCCCTTTCCCGACGAAGAGATCCTGGTGATGCTGCGGCGCTGCAGCCCTGGGACCGAGGTGGTCTGGTGCCAGGAGGAGCCGCGGAACATGGGGGCCTGGCCGATGGTCGACGAGTGGCTGTCCGACGCCCTCGGCGGTCGAACCACACGCTATGTCGGCCGACGCGCGGCGGCCTCGCCCGCGACCGGCTCTCCGTCCGTACACAAACGCGAGCAGGCGGCCCTGGTAGATCAGGCGCTCGGCTGAGCTGAACTTCCCCGCGGGCCGTCGCCCGCCCCGATCCGGAGCTGAACTCATGTCTGTAGATGTCAAGGTGCCGAGCCTCGGTGAGTCGGTGAGCTCGGCTTTCGTGAGCCGCTGGCTGAAGCAGCAGGGGGACACGGTCTCCCGCGATGAGCCGCTGGTGGAGCTGGACTCCGACAAGGCCACCCTGGCCGTCCCCGCGCCGGCGGCGGGCGTGCTGGCCGAGCTGCTGGTCGAGCAGGGCGCCGAGGTGAAGATCGGCGCCATCCTCGCGCGGATCGCCGAGGGTGCAGGCGCGGTCCAGGCGCCGCCCGCGCCCGCTCCCGCGGCCGCCGTCGCCCCGGTCGAGCCTCGCGTCGCCACGCCCTCCGAGAAGGGCCCGCAGGCCGGTCCCGCGGCCCGACAGCAGGCGCAGGCGCTCGGGGTCGATGTGCGCCAGGTCGCGGGCTCTGGCGTGCGGGGCCGCGTGCTGCGCCGCGACGTCGAGGCCGCGGTCGATGAGCCGGTGGAGGCCGCGCCCGCCCCCTCTCCCGCGCCCGCCCCCACTCCCCTGCCCGCGCCCGCCGTGGACCAGGGCGCCCGCGAGGAGCGCGTCCCGCTCACCCCGCTGCGCCGCACCATCGCTCG
>CAZKWG010000425.1:0-7008 GCA_964556105.1 uncultured Enterobacterales bacterium
CCCCCCCCCCCAAGGCGCCGCCCGTGCGAAAGGTGAAGAAGGTCGCGCCGCCCCCGCCGGCCCCGTCGCCCGAGCCCTCCGCCGCGGACCTTCCCGAGCTGGGCGCGCCCCCTCCCCCGCCCGTGGACCTGGAGGCGCAGGCGCGCGAGCTGGCCGAGGCGCGTGAGCTGGCTGAGCGCCGCCGCGCCGAGGCCCTGGAGCACCGCCGCCAGGCCCAGCTCCCGCACTACCAGGCCCTGCTCTCCCGCGCCGACGCGCTGCTGGCCGTGCCCGAGGTCGATCCCCGCCACCTCGCCGCGGCGAAGCGCCAGCTCCTCGAGGACTGGCGCTCGCTGGAGGCTCCCCCGGTGGCCAACCGCGAGGCCCTCCGCGCCGCGCTCGACCAGCGCCTGGAGGCGTTCACGGCCCGCGGCAAGGCGTCGAGCGACGCCGAGGACGCCGTCCGCCAGCAGAACCTCGCCCGCAAGCGCGCGCTTCTGGCCGAGCTCGAGGCGCTCTCCGCGAACGCTGACCTGCGCGGCGTGGGCCCCGAGATCGCGCGCATCCACGACGCCTGGCGCGAGGTGGGCCCGGTGCCGCGCGAGGAGATGGAGGCGCTGAAGACCGCCTTCGACGCCGCCCGCGAGCGCATCAACACCCGGCGCCAGCAGGAGCGCGAGCGCGCCGACGCCACGCTGAACGCGCAGCTCGAGCAGCTCGAGGGGCTGGTCAATCAGGCGGAGAGCCTGGCCAGGGCGCGCGATCCAGTGATCGCCGCCGAGCGCGTCAAGGCGCTCCAGGCGACCTGGAAGACCGTGCGTCCGCGGGGGGGGCGCGAGCGTCAGGAGCAGCTCTGGCTGCGCTTCCGCGCCGCCTGCGACAACATCTTCGCCCGCCGCAACGAGGCGCGCTCTGCCGAGCTGAGCGCGAACCTGGCCCGCAAGCAGGCGATCCTGGACCGCGCCGAGGCCCTGGCCGAGGGTGAGCCCCCGGACGACGCGGACGCCATCATCCGCAAGCTGATGAACGACTGGCGGCGCGTCGGCTTCGTGCCCCGCGAGGCCGGCGACGCGCTGTGGGCCCGCTTCAAGGCGGCCTGCGATCGCCTGCGCGAGCCTCCCCGCGTCGAGCTGCCGGGCGGCGAGGACGCGGGCGCCCTGCACCACCAGCCCTTCGCGGCCCTGGCGCGCGACGAGCGCTGAGGTGGCCCGCTTCATCGCGACCCTCTTCAAGGTCCCGGGCAAGGGTGGCTGGACCTTCGCGCCCGTGCCGGAGGCGCTCAGCCCCGAGGTCTCCGGCCCCTGGGGCATGACGCCGGTGCTCGCCACGCTGCGCGAGCGGAGCTGGGCCACCTCGGTCTGGAAGGACAGGACCCACGGGCTGCTGCTGCCCATCCCGGCGAAGATCAGGGGGGAGCTGGGCGATGGCGACACGGTGGAGATCGATCTGGAGATCGACCACGCGCGCCAGGCGCCGCCGCGCGCGGCCCGTCGTCGGGACGACTGAGGACGCCGTGCTGGCGCGGATCGGCGCGCCCTCGCTCAGGCCCTCGGCCCCGAAAAGGGCCTATCATGGCGTGTTACCTGAGGGTCTCCATGTCGCGTCCCGGTCTTCGGCTCGCCCTCCTCCTCCCGCTGCTCGCGCCCCTGCTCCCCTCGACCGCCCGCGCCGACGACGAGGTCATCGTCGATGACGAGGACGGCGCGCCCGAGTTCCAGACCACCACCGAGAACTGGGACACCTGGGCCATCGGCTCCTACGGGTACGACTCGGGCGACACGAGCTACCACTACCTCTCCAGCTATGTGGGCGACGGCAGCCGCAAGGGCACGGCCATCTGGACGCCCGACCTGGACAGCGCCGGCACCTGGGAGATCGAGGTCTGGTTCCGCCGCACCGAGAACCGGACGACCGACGCCGATCATTATGTGACCGACGGCCTCGGCGACGAGACGCACATCTCTATCGACCAGTCTGGCGATGGGGAGAGCGGCTGGGTGAGCCTGGGCGAGTACTGGTGCGACAGCGGCTCCGGCGGCTGCGTCGTGACCCTGGACGGGGACGACGGCAAGTCCGACGAGGCCAACGCCGTGCGCTTCACGCTCATCGCGGCGGACAGCGGCGGCTCCAGCGGCGAGACCAGCGCGGACCCCTGCGGCAGCGCGCCCAGCCCCGGCTCCTGGACACAGACCGGCTACGCCTCGGACAGCTCGGACAGCGGCTGGGAGGACACCTCCGCCGTCGAGGGCGAGGCGGACAGCAGCTTCGCCAGCAGCGAGAACGTAGACGACGGCGAGTACCTGCGCGGCTCGGGCTGGGGCCTCTGCGACCCTCCCGGAGAGGAGACGATCACCGCCGTCACCCTCTCGGTGCGCGGCAAGACCCAGTACGACAGCGGCACCTACGAGGTGGAGCTGCTGCTGGACGCGGGCGGGAGCGCGGACCTGGTCTGGAACGGGACCAGCACCGAGTGGCACACGCTGGACATCACCGACGACGACGCCGACTGGACCTGGACCGAGCTCAACGAGCTCGTCGCCAGCGTGACCCTCCACGACCACCCCTCCGGGCGCCGCGACTCCGACGCCTGGGTCGACGCCTTCGCGCTGGAGGTCAGCTACGAGGTCCCGACCCCGGTGACCGAGACCGAGCCGGAGACCGAGACCGAGCCGGAGACCGAGCCGGGGAGCGGCGAGACGACCGTGGACACAGGGGGCAGCGCCGAGCCGGCCACGGGGGACACGGCCGGGGAGCCAGCGCCGGACAGCGGCGCCGCGGTCGAGGGCGGCGAAGACACCGGGGCGTGGCCCGACTCGGGCGACTCGGGCGAGGGGGAGGCCCCCGCAGCGGAGGACGGTGGACCGCGCGACACAGGGCCCCTCGCGGGCAAGCCCGGCGAGGCGGTGCTGAGCAGCGAGCTGGGCTGCGGATGTGGCGCGGCGGGCAGGAGCGCCGGCCTCGCTCCGGCGCTGCTCGGCCTGCTCGGCGCCCTCGGGCTGCGCAGGAGGCAGGTGGCGAGACAGCTCCCGGCGGGCCGCTCCGACCCCTGAACAGATACGGGGTACAATCCGAGCGGTCTCACAGGGGGAAGCTCGGTGAAGGTGGTCATCCTGGCAGGCGGGCTCGGCACGCGTCTCGGCGAGGAGACCGTCCGTGTCCCCAAGCCCATGGTCGAGATCGGCGGCAAGCCGATCCTCTGGCACGTGATGCAGATCTTCGCCGCGCAGGGCTATGACGAGTTCGTCCTGGCCCTGGGCTACAAGCAGGAGCTGATCAAGGACTACTTCCTGAACTTCTTCGCCCGAAACAACGACCTGACGGTGGATCTGGCCACGGGGCAGTTCCAGGTCCACGCCGCGCGCCGGGTCTCCTGGCGCGTCCATCTGGTCGACACCGGGCTGAGCACGCAGACGGGCGGCAGGCTGCGGCGCCTCCGGCCCTGGCTCGGGGAGGCGCCCTTCTTCATGACCTATGGCGACGGCGTGGCCGACGTGGACCTCGCGGCCCTGCGCGCGGCCCATCAGGCCGGCGGGCGCCTGGTCACGGTCACGGCCGTGCACCCCGGCGCGCGCTTCGGCGAGATCACCATGGACGGCGAGGCGGTCAGCGCGTTCACGGAGAAGCCCCAGACCCGCGCCGGCTGGGTCAATGGCGGCTTCTTCATCATCGAGCCCGCCGCCCTCGACGCGATCGACGGCGACGACACCCCCTGGGAGTACGCGCCGATGGAGCGGCTGGTTGCCCAGGGCCAGGTCACGGCCTGCCGCCACGAGGGCTTCTGGCAGCCCATGGACACGCTGCGCGACAAGCGTCTGCTCGATCAGCTCTGCGAGGCGGGACGCGCGCCCTGGCTGCGTTCATAAAACGATTTCGTTTTATGAATTGACCTCTTCACCCGCGGCATGTCGGCGACCGGCAAGCGCGGCCTGAACCAGCGCCAGCAGGAGCGCCGCGCCGATCAGCCAGGGCGACAGCTCGGTGCGGCGCACGAACTGCTCCGGATCGATGGCCGAGGCGACCTCGACCAGGCTGGGCCCCGGCCGCACATCGGACTCCGCCGGGTCGGTGTTGACCGCCACATAGGCCAGCGGCGGAGCGCCGGGGGCCTCGACCGAGTAGGCGCCGCCCCGCTCGGGGACGAAGCTGACCGTGCCGCTGCGCACCGTGGACGCCACCGGGCCGGCCGGTCCCGTGACGCTGACGTCCAGCACCGCCTCGGGCAGCGCCACGCTCGCGCTCTGGCCGACGCGGGCGTCCATGCGCTCGCCGCCGCCGCCCGCCTCGCCGCCCAGATAGCCGACCAGGCGCTGGACGAGCGGCATGTAGATGGCCTGCAACGGGAGGTCTCCCCAGCCGAGATCGAAGGTGCCCGTGAGCAGGAGCACCCGCCCGGCCCCGATCCGCCGCTCGAGGAGCAGGGGCAGGCCACCCTCCAGCGTGAGCAGCGTACGAACCTCCGGGCCGTCCTGATAGGGCTCCAGGGTCATCAGCGAGCGCCAGCCGACGTTCCGAAAGCCCAGCCGGCCGCCGCGGGCGAAGGGCGCGAAGAGGTCCACGCTCGCGTCGGGCATGGCCGTCGGCACGCCCTCCTCGCTCGGGCCAGCCAGGGCCCGGACCCGCCGCAGCGGCGCCGGGAGCAGCGAGGCGAGCGGGGCGTTGTAGCGCTCGGCCGTCGTGTTGTCCCCCATCCCGATGACCAGCCCGCCGCCACGCCGCACGAACTCGACGAGGCGCACCGCCAGCGGCCCAGGATCCGCCACGTTGGCGAGGAAGACGACGCGGTGAACCTCCGGGTCCAGGTCGGCGACCCCCGCGGTCGAGGTGACGTCCGGCAGCAGGCCGCCGCGCGCGACGCCCGCTCCGCCCCAGGGCGCCAGGGCGCGCTCGAGGAAGTAGACCTCGGACGCGACCGGTGTGGCGCCGGGATCGCCGTCCACGACGAGCACGCGGCTGGCGCCGATCCGCGGCAGGTGGAAGGCGAAGGTGTCGTCCGCCGCGAGCTGGCCGTCCTCGCACGTCGCCAGGGCCACGCCGCCCTCGGCCACGCGGGGCACCGTGACGAGCTCCTCCGCCTTCTCTCCCGCGGGCACGGAGACGAAGGCGGTGATGCTCGCGCCGTCGGGGAGGCGCACGGTGCAGGGGACCTCGATGGGCTCCGGCCCGAAGTTCATCACCCCGAGGCGGACGCTGCCGCCCTCGGGCCCGTCCCCGTAGCGCGCCTCCTGCACGGCGACGTTCGCCGGGTTCGCCGCGCGGATCGGGCGAGGGATCAGGCTCGCGCCCTGCGCGGCGAGCAGCGAGATCTCCTCCCGCGCCGCCGCGACGCTGCTCGGCCCGGCCTCGTCCGTGTAGACCACCACCTCCCCCTCGCCCCCCGCCAGGAGCTGGCGGGCGAGCCGCAGTCCGCCGGCCAGGTCCGTGCCTCCCTGGCTCTGGGTCGTCTCCTCCAGCAAGCCGGCGACGCGGTCGCGGTCGGCCGTCAGCGTGGGCGTCAGGCGCCGCGCGTCTCCGCCGATCACCACCGCCCCCACCAGCACGCCCTCGGGCAGCCCGCGCACCAGGCCCACCGCCTCCTCGCGGGCGCGGCTGAGCAGGGTGCCCGATCCGTCGCGCAGGTCCATGGACAGGCTGTTGTCCAGCACGACCACGACCACGCCGCTGCCGCCGAGCGGCGGGATGAGCCCGGGTCGCCTCAGCTCGGGGCGGGTCGCTGCCAGCACGACGAGGGCGACCAGGAGCATGCGCAGCAGGAGCAGCAGCAGATCGCGGATCCGCCGCCGCCGCCGCAGGCGCTTCATCAGGCGCTCCAGCAGCAGGGTGGCGCCGTAGGCGAGGCGCTGGCTCGGCTGCTGCAGCGCCATGTGGGCGAGCAGCGGCCCCGCCACCAGGGCGAGCAGCAGGAGCGCGGCAGGGAAGAGCAGCCCGAGCGACATCAGAGGCCCTTCAGCACGGCGGCCACCACGCGCTCGAGCGGCTCGCTGGTCGCCACGAGCTGGTGCTGGGCGCGCGTCCGGGCCATCGAGGCGCGCACCTCGGCGAGGTACTCCGCGACGACGTCCTTGAAGGCCTCGCGCGCGCCGGAGGGGTCGAGCGGCAGCGGCTCGCCTCCCTCGGGGGAGAAGAAGCGCATGGGGTCGGGATAATCCAGCGCCCACTCGCGGGCGTCGTGGAGATGGACGGCGCGCACGTCCGCCCGCCGGCGCCCGAGCGCCAGCATGGCCTGCCCCCACAGGGCGGGCTCCTCCATGAAGTCGCTGACCAGGATCACCAGGGAGCGCCGCTGCACCCGCGCGCCGAGCTCGCGGAGCCCACGGTCCAGGCTGGCGCGTCCGGAGGGCGCCAGGCTGGCCAGCGCGGCGAGGATCTGAGCCAGATGGGCGGGGCTGGAGCGCGGCGGGATGTACGGCCAGCGAACCCCTGTTCCGCCGAGGATCTGCAGGCCGACGGGCTCGCCGTGTCGGTGCAGGAAATAGGCCAGCGTGGCGACCAGCGTGATCGCGTAGCCGAACTTGTTCCCGTCCAGCGGCGGCAGGCGGTAGCGCCCCTTCGCCCCCGTCCCCAGGTCGCCGCTGGCGTCGAGCAGCAGCGTGCAGCGCAGCTCCGTCTCGGCCTGATGTCGGCGCACGACCAGCCGGTCCGAGCGCGCCGCCACCTTCCAGTCCAGGTCCTTCAGGCTGTCGCCCGGCGCGTACTCCTTGTAGTCGGCGAACTCGACGTTGCTCGCCACCCGCTGGCTGCGGTGCGCCCCGTGCAGCAGCCCCGCCGTCGCCTGGCGCGCCCGCAGGTGAAGCGCCCCGATCCGGGCCAGGACCTCCGGATCCCAGGCCGGGGAGCCGATGGCGGGGCTCGCCACGCTTAGACCGAGGCGTCCAGGAGGCGGTCGATGACCGATCCCACGCCCACGCCCTCCGCCTCTGCCTGGAAATTCAAGATGATGCGGTGGCGCAACACGGCGTGGGCCACGGCGCGCACGTCGGCGAGGTCCGGCACCTCGTGCCCGTGCAGGGCCGCGCGCACGCGGGCCCCGAG
>CAZKWG010000426.1:0-7002 GCA_964556105.1 uncultured Enterobacterales bacterium
CCGCGACGACCTCGGGCTTCGGCTCAGGCTTCGCCGCGACGACCTCGGGCTCGGGCTCCGGCGCGGGCGGCGCGGCGACCGACGCGGGCTCTGGCGCGGGCGGCGCGGCGACGGGCTCCGGCTCCGGCGTCGTGGCGACCGGCGCGGGACCGGGCAGGATCGGCTTCTCCAGCTGAGCGATCTCGTCGGGCGTGTTCGCGCTGTAGACTAGGAAGGCCAGCCCACAGACCAGGGACATCCCCAGCATGACGCCGATCACGGCGACCAGTGAGACCCCGACATGGGGAGCCGGCTCAGGCGCTGAAGGTGGCGGCGGCGAGCGGAGGGACGGGGGCCTGGGCGGCGGAGCGCTCGGCCGGGCGACGCCCACCGGTGAGGGCGGGCGCTCCATCACCCTGGTCGGCTCGGGCGGCGCCGAGAGCGCCGGGGCGGCGGGGACGGCCGGGGCGGCGGGGACGGCCGGGGCGGCGGGGACGATCGGGGCGACGGGGACGGCGGGGGCGGCGGGGACGGCCGGGGCGGCGGGGACCTCAGGCTCCACCGGCGCGACCGGGCTCGCCGCGACGGGCTCGCTGGGGACCTGGGCCAGGACGGGCGCGGGCTCGTCGTCCTCGACGACCTCTACGGTGGAGGGGGCTCCCAGCTCGGCGACCTCGTCGGCGCCGTCCTCGGCGCCCTCGACCGCCTCGGGCATGTCGATGAAGTCCGAGTGCTCCTCGTCGGCGTCCACGATCTCGCTGCTCCGCTCGAGGATGAGCGGCTGCTGCGCCGGCGCCTCTGGCGGGCCCGTGATCACGGGCTGGGCCGAGGACTCCTCCGGATCCATCGCGTTGAGGCGCCGGATCACGGACTCGCGGTCGAGCCCGGCGCGCTGGATGCGGAAGACCATCGACTGCTCTTCGGCCTCGCTGAGCGGGGCCTCCTCGTCGAAGAGCTCCACGTCGTTACCCTCCGCGGCGGCCAGCGCGCCACGGGGCTCGACCTCGGCCACCACGTCCGGCGGTCTCATGGACTGCACGCTGACGCGCTCGGCGAGCAGGTCAGCCGCCGAGGTCCGCTGCGTGGGCACGACGGGAGGCGGGGGCGTCGTTCCTCGAACCAGGGCCGAGACGGCCTCGACCTCGTCGATGGCGAAGAGGTCCTCGGCGCCCGACTCCTCCTCGTCGGGGGGCGGCAGCAGCTTGTTCAGCAGCGGGATCGGCGGCATGGACGGCGCACGATCCTCGTCGGAGGGGATGAGCGAGGGCGGCAGCGGGCGCGGCGGCAGGGTCCCGGCCTTCGGCGTCGGCATGAAGGGGAGGGGATCCGGCCGCGGCGCGCTCTGGGCCAGGGCGCGGAGCTCCTCGAGGACGTTCGCCATGTTCTGCGAGGCCATCAGCCCGCGCAGGTCCTCGCGGAGCACGAAGGCGCGCTGATAGCGGTGGCGAGGGTTCAGCGAGAGGGTGCGCTGCAGGACGCGCTCGATGCCCGGCAGGAAGACGGCGGCCCCGCGGACGGCCTCGCCGATGTCGGCGCGGCGGATCGCCTCGAGGGTGAGCAGCGCGCTCTCCGCCTGGAAGAGGGGCTCGCCGACGAGCAGCTCGTAGACGATGGCGCCCAGCGAGAACAGGTCGGAGGGCGGCGCCAGCTTCTGGTCGGGCCAGGTCTGCTCGGGGCTCAGGAAGGCGGCGCGCTCGGGCGCGGGGATCGCGCCTCCGGGGCCGTTGATCGGCGAGCGGATCAGGCCGAAGCTGCCCACCTTGAGGCCGCCATCGGCGGTGACCAGGATGGCCTCGGGGCGCAGCCCGAGGTGAAGGATGAACTCCTCCTCGCCGTTGACCGTCGGCTGGCCGTGCAGGCCCTCCAGCGCGTTGCAGAGCTGGGTCGCCAGATGGAGCACGACGGCGGGCGGGAGCGGCTCGCCCGTGGTGCGCGCCTGCAAGGCCAGCGCGGAGAGCGAGGTGCCCTCGACCCGCTCCTCGACGACCCAGAGCTCGTCGCCCTCCTGCAGCACGTCCAGGACGCCCAGCAGGAGCGGGTGGCTGACCGAGCGGAGGTCGCGCAGGCGCGCCTGCAGGGCGTGGTTCCTGCCCGGATCCCGCGTAAGTCCTGGCAAAACGCGCCGAACGAGCACCGGTTCACCGGACTCGGTCAGGCCCTCGTGTACCTCTGCCGCGCCATCCGAGCCGATCGGGCGGATGAGGCGCGGCGCGCCAGCGAGCTGAGGGGTCATGGCCGTTGTGTCCTCGCCGCGGCAGTGTATCGGAAGTCACGGCGGGAGTTCAAACGGATAGGGAGTTCTTCTTCGGGGGTGGCGTCGTCGAGCCCGCTCCCGGCGCGCTCCTCGGGTGGGGCAGGAGGTAGGGATGCTGCTGATTCCCATGCTGCTCGGATGTGCGATCTCGGCGCACCGTACGGGCCTCGTAAGGATCGACGAGGAGCGCGTCGTCCTGGTGGAGTCCACGGGGCGCATGTTCAGGGTGTCTCCTCGCGGGGAAGGGGCCATCCTGGCTGAGCTGGAGAAGTGCCTCGTCGATGTGCACGGCCTCAGGCTGGGCCGGACCCTCTGGGTGCGGTCCTGGACGGTCATCGACGCGGGCGACGGCAGCCCGCCCTATGTCGGCGTTCTCCGGCGCTTCGGGGGCAACTGGCTGCTGGAGGATCAGGGCTCGGGGCAGAAGATTCTGCTCGACCCGAAGACCGTCGGCCGGCTCGCCGACGAAGAGGGCCGGATGGTGCTGATCCGCGGGATGGTCGTGGGAGCGCATGTCGTGGCGGTGGTGGCCTGGCGCGCCCTCGAAGCGGAGGAGGATTCGCGTTAGCCAGTGGGCCTTCTCAGGAGTCCCCATGGCGCGTCCTCTGGCGTTGATCTCGGTCTCGAACAAGACCGGCGTGGTCGATTTCGCTCGCGCGCTGGCGCAGGCCGGCTTCGAGCTGCTCTCCACGGGCGGAACGGCCAGCGCCCTGCGCGCGGCGGGCCTCGACGTCACCGATGTCAGCGCCCACACCGGACACCCGGAGATCATGGACGGCCGCGTCAAGACGCTGCACCCCAGGGTCCACGGCGGCGTGCTCGGGCTGCGCGACGCCCACGCGGAAGAGGCGGCGCAGCACGGCATCCGCTGGATCGACGTGGTGGCCGTCAACCTCTACCCCTTCGAGGCCACGGTGGCCCGGCCCGGCGTGACCCTGGAGGAGGCCATCGAGAACATCGACATCGGGGGGCCGTCGATGGTCCGCTCGGCGGCGAAGAACCACGCCCACGTCGCGGTCGTGGTCGATCCGGCCGATTACGCGGCGGTCGCGGCGGAGATTCAGGCGGGCGGCACCACTCCCGCTACCCGCGCCCGCCTCGCGCTGAAGGCGTTTCGCCACACGGCCGCCTATGACGGCGTCATCTCCTCCTGGCTGGCGCGCCATCTCGCGGTGGACGAGCAGGAGGCCAGCTTCCCCGCCGAGCTCGCCCTGCCGCTGCGCCGCGTCCAGAGCATGCGCTACGGCGAGAACCCGCATCAGCGCGCCACCCTCTACGCCGACCCCTCCGCCACCGGCCGCGCGCTCGGCCGGGCGAAGCAGCTCCAGGGCAAGGAGCTCTCGTTCAACAACATCGCCGACATCGACGCGGCCCTGCGGGTGGCCTTCGACGCCGAGCTGCTGCGCGCGGCGGGGTTGAATGGCGCGGCCTGCGTGATCGTCAAACACCACAACCCCTGCGGCGCGGCCGTCCACCCGAGCGGCGGCGCCGCGGCTTATCGCCTGGCGCTCTCGGCGGACCCGGTCAG
This sequence comes from uncultured Enterobacterales bacterium, assembly GCA_964556105.1. Lineage (GTDB taxonomy): Bacteria > Myxococcota_A > UBA796 > UBA796 > CAZKWG01 > CAZKWG01. The sequence goes on from CAZKWG010000426.1 coordinate 3,762, forward strand.
CGCCTATGGCGGGGTCATGGCCTTCAGCCGCGCGCTGGACGGCGAGACGGCTCGGGCGATCAAGGCCAGCAAGGTCTTCTTCGAGGTGATCGCCGCCCCGGGCGTGGACGAGGAGGCGCGCGCGGCGCTGGCCAGCCGCGAGAACCTGCGCCTGCTCACGCTGCCCGAGGACTGGGCGGAGGGGCTCCCGTCCGGCGCCGACGCGCGGCGCGTGCAGGGCGGCTGGCTGTTGCAGGACTGGGATCTGGGCGATCCCCAGCCCGCTTCGTCCTGGAGCAACGCCACCTCTCGCAGCCCGGACGAGGCGGAGCAGGCCACCCTGCGCTTCGCCTGGGCGGTGAGCCAGCACGTCAAGTCCAACGCCATCGTGCTGGCGCGCGCGGAGGAGGGCGGCCTCGTGCTCAACGGGGTCGGCGCGGGTCAGATGTCGCGCGTGGACAGCGTGCGCCTGGCCATCACCAAGGCCACGCGCCCGGTGCCGGGCTCTGTCCTGGCCTCGGACGCCTTCTTTCCTTTCCCGGACGGCGTGATCGCCGCGCTGGACGCGGGCGTGCGCAGCTTCGTCCAGCCGGGCGGCTCCATCCGCGACGGGGACGTGGTCGCGCCGGTCGAGGCGGCGGGCGCATCCATGATGCTCACCGGGGCCCGCCACTTCCGCCACTAGGTGTCCGCCTTGATGGCGCACTGATCAAAAGTTCAGCGCATTCCTCGCGCCGGCTGGAGTAAGCTGCACCCCAACGGAGGTGGGATGGGGCAGCTTTACTGCTTCTCCTGCGGGAAGGCACTCAGCGACACCGAGCAGGAGCGCGCCGGAGGTGGGCCAGTCCCCATCTGCGAGAGCTGCCGTGAGGTCGGGCCGCAGGTGGATCCCGGGGACGTGCGGTGGATGGTGCGGCGCGCGGATGGGCCGCTCCAAGGTCCGCTCTCGCGCGAGGGGGTCGTGGACCGGCTCGCCCGCGAGCTGCTCGGCCCCTATGACCAGATCTGCCGGGTCAACGCCGAGTGGCAGCGCATGGTCGAGCATCCCGACTTTCGCGGCTGCTTCATCCCCGGGACCCCGGACGCGACGGAGCTGGACAAGCTCAAGCGGGCGATCAGCGCGGAGAAGTCCGCGGAGAGCTCACGCCAGCGGCGGCGCGTCATGCGCGCGGCGGCCCTGCTGGTCTTTGGCCTCGTGCTGCCCATCGTGACCACGACGCAGGGCCTGGGCGTGCTGCCCGAGTCCTGGGTGAGCGGCGCCAAGGGCGTCTTCGGCGGCTTCCTGGGCGAGGCCCGCGGGGTCATCGCCAAGGGCGGCGGCCAGAAAGAGGGCGAGGCCGCCACGGCGAAGCCTCAAGGAATGCCTGCGCAGAACGCCGTGAGTCGTCTGCGCGACGCCTACCCGAAGGTCGAGGAGCCGCTCGAGCTGCTGCTGGCCCGCGGGCAGGCCTCGCTGTGGCAGGGCACCGCCAGCAGCGTCTCGGCGGCCCGCGACGATCTGGAGAAGGCGGTCGCCAGCGCGCCGGACGATCCCGAGGCTGTCGCCGGGCTCGCCATCGCCTATGCGGCCCTGCTGCGGGCGGAGCGTGGTCAGCTCGTCACGGTGGTCGAGCTGGCGCAGCGCGCCGAGACCCTCGCCCCGGGCTCCGTCGCCGCCCTCCGCGCGCGCGGCGTCGGGGCCCTGGTGAGCGGCGACCGGGCGCGCGCCGCGGAGCATGCGAAGGCCTGCCTGGCCGTGAAGCCGGACGCCGCCCCGCCAGGGCTGACGATCCCCGCGCCCAAGGAGGACCCTGGCTGCGCCACCCTGCTGGCCGTCGCCAGCGGAGACGAGAGCGCGCTCGCGGCCCTCTACGAGCGCTTCCCCGACGCGGCCCCCATCGGTCTGGCCCTGCTCCTGGTCGCGACCGAGCAGGAGGATCACGCCACCGTGCTCAAGGTCGGGCGCGCCATGGCCCGCCGTCACCCCGAGGACGCCAACGCCTACGCCCTGCTCTCCCGCGCGGCGGTCGCCACCGGGCGCTGGAAGGAGGCGCGCGAGGCGGCGGGCGCAGCCAGCGCGGCCGCGCCGTGGATGCTGGATCAGCGCGCCCTCTACGGCGAGCTGCTCCTGAAGACGGACGGCAAGGCCGCCGAGGCTGTCGCGGTCTACGAGAAGCTGTTCGCCGATCCACTCTGGAAGGAGAAGCCAGAGAAGGTCAGCGTGCTGGCCAGCGCGGCCGCCGCCGCCTTCGAGGCGGGCAAGATGGAGCTCGCCCTCAGCTGGAGCGAGGCCGCCCTTGGCGAGGAGAAGACCAACCTGGGGGCGATCCTCACCCGCGCGCGGGCCTTCGCCGCCACGGGCAAGGTCGATCAGGTCGAGCCGGTGCTCTCCACCATCGACAACAGCCGCCTTCAGGGGCGGGAGGGCGCCCGCTACCTGGTCGGGACGGCGCGCCTCTACCTGGCGATGGGCCAGAACAAGCCCGCGGCGACCGCCCTGGACGCGGCGATCGAGCTCGACCCGAGCTGGACACCGGCTCACCTGGAGCGCGCTCGCGCCTGGGTGCTGGGCGGCAACCCCTCGGCGGCGGTCAAGCAGCTGCTCGAGCTGCCCCTGCTGGACGCCAGCCTGGAGTCCGCGCGCTCGCCGCTGGTCAACACCTGGTACTCCGAGCCTGCCTGGGACGAGCTGCGGCAGAAGCTGGAGGCCGGCGCGAGCACCGATGTGCGCCTCGCCGCCGACGCCCCCGCCGCCCTCGGCGTCCTGGCCTGGGCCGCCGGCTCCGGCGACGCCCGCGGCGCGCTGAAGCGGGCCATCGACTTGAAGCCCGACGCCACCGCCGCCCACGCCGCCCTCGGCTGGCTGCTGCTGGAGCGCGGCGAGGCCGGCGCCGCCCTCATCCACATCGAGCGCGTGCTCGCCGATCGCCCCCAGGCGGGCCTCTTCCACGGGCTCCGCGGGCGCGCCCTCGGACAGCTCGGCCGCGCGGGCGAGGCGGAGAAGGCGTTCAATCAGGCGCTGATCAACGCGTCCAAGGTCCCCTCGGTCTACCGGTGGCGGGCCGAGGTGCGCGCCGCCGCGGGCAACACCGCGGGGGCCACCGAGGATCTGGAGAAGGCCCTCGAGCTCGCGCCGGACGACCTCGCCGCCGTCGTCAAGCTCTCGGAGCTCGGCGGCTGAGGCTGGCCCTGATCGGCAGGGATGCTACGAGGGCCCATGCGCATCGCCATCATCGGCTGTGGAACCGGCGGGCCCGCCGCCGCCCTGCTCCTCCATCGGCAG
>CAZKWG010000427.1:0-6998 GCA_964556105.1 uncultured Enterobacterales bacterium
GGAGGACCAGATCGCGAAGATGAAGCCGGGGCAGCCCGTCACGGTCGCGGTGGAGGAGGGGGCCCTGCGCCTGGTGGTGGATGATCGGGCGGCAAAATATCCACTCACGGTGGATCCGGTGTACAGCACGGCCGCCTGGAGCACGGAGGGCGCGGACGGGCCGCCGGCCGGGTTTCACGACGTCGCGGGCCTGGGGGACGTCAACGGGGACGGCTACGACGACGTCGTCATCGGCTCCCAGTACGTTCGCGACGGGATGGCCTATGTCTATCACGGCTCGGCCAGCGGGATCTCCGAGGACGCCGCCGCGACGCTCATCGGCGAGGATCCTGACCAGGAGTCTTTCGGCCAGTCCGTGGCGGGCGGGGGCGACGTCAACGGAGATGGCTACGACGATCTGATCGTCGGCGCGCTGAACAAGGGCGCGTCCTCGCAGGGCCACGCCTATCTGTTCCTCGGGTCGGCCGACGGCGTAACCAGCACAGCGGCGACCCGCTTCGACGCCGCGGCGGCCGGGGACTATTTCGCTCGAGCGGTCGCGATCGCCGGCGATCTGGACGGGGACGGCTACGACGACGTGGTGATCGGCGCCGAGAGCAGCAGTCTCGGGCGGGTCTACGTCTACCCCGGCTCAGCCAGCGGGGTCTCCAGCGCCGCCACGCTGACCTTGGACGCGCCGACCACCAGCGCGAAGTTCGGCTACGCGCTCGCCGGGGCGGGAGACGTCAACGCGGATGGCTATGACGACCTCATCGTCTTCACCTGGGCGAGCGGCAGCGTGGGTCTCTACCTGGGCTCGGCCACGGGGCTGGCCACCACCGCCACCAGCACGCTGTCGGCCGATCCGGGCGGCGCCTCCTATGCCGCCGTGCCGCTCTCCGGCGTCGGGGACGTCAACGGGGACGGCTATGACGACGTCATGGTCAGCGAGGACGTCTTCCACGGCGCGTCCACGGGCCTCTCGACGACCGCGGCCACCCACTTGAGCTCGGCGGGCAAGCAGAGCTACTTCGGCGGCGCCAACGCGGGCGCAGGGGACGTCAACGCCGACGGCTACGACGACGTGATCGTCGGCGCGCTGGGGAGCACCACCCAGACCGGAGCGGCCTATGTCTACCTGGGCTCGGCCAGCGGGATCGTGGACAGCGTCTCGACTACGCTCAGAGGCAGCGTCGTCGGCAGCCAGTTTGGCTATTCGGTCGCTGGAGCCGTGGACGTCAACGGCGACGGCTACGGCGACGTGATGGCGACGACCTTCGAATATTACGAGCCCGGCACCTCGAACATCTACCATGGCTCGGCCAGCGGCGTGTCCAGCGCCGCTGGAACGGCGCTCGAGGGCGTGGTCTGGCCGAAAGTGGGCCGGGCGGTCGCGGGGGCCGGAGACCTGAACGGGGACGGCTACGTGGACGTTCTGGTCGGTCGATATGAGGGTAATGAGACGCACTTCTACGGGGACTACGCGGTGGATGTCTACCACGGCGCGACCGGCGGGCCCGCGACGACGGCGGCGGTCTCGTTGGAGCCCTCGACCTCGGATGACGGGTACAACCTCTCGGTCCTGAGCGGCGTGGGGGACGTGGACGGCGACGGCTATGACGACGTCGTCCTCGGCGCGCCCTACGAGGGATCGGGCGATGGCGACTACGACTTCTACTTTGGGAACGCCTTCCTCTACTACGGAGACGCCGCGGGGCTCTCCAGCAGCCCGGACGACGCGCTGGGGCCAGGATCAGCTACAAGCCAGTTCGGTACGGCGGTGGCCAGGCTGGGGGACGTCAACGGGGATGGATACGACGACCTCGGCATCGGCGCGCCCGGCTACAGCGGACGACGAGCGCCCGCCGCCTATGTCCTCTATGGAGCCGCGAGCGGGCCGAGCTGGACGGGCGCTACACGTTGGGAGGACGACTGGCGAACGGAATTCGGCAGCGCGCTCGTTGGGGCGGGGGATGTGGACGGCGACGGCTACACGGACGTGCTCTTCGGGGCGCCCAGCGCGCCCTATGACAGCGGGGATGACGTCGGGACGGGCCTGGGCGAGGCCTCGCTCTTCTTCGGAGGCGCAGACGGCGCGTCGAGCGCGGCCGACTGGACCGTGCAGGGCACGGAGGACGATCCAAGCCTGGGCTACGCCCTGACCGGCGCGGGGGATGTCAACGGCGACGGCTACGCCGACCTGCTCGTCTCTGCGAACGAGTACGAGGGCCTGGTCTCGCTCTACCTCGGCGCCGTGGGGGGCCCGGGGACCCTTGCGGACCAGGAGATCCGAACAGAGGAGGCCAGGGACGACTTCGGCAGCGCCCTCGCCGGGCTGGGCGATCTCGACGCCGACGGCTACGCCGAAATCGGCATCGGCGCGCCGGGCAACGACGACGCGCGCGGCAAAGCCTACGTCTTTCACGGGTCCAGCGCCGGACTCTCCGCGAGCGCCGATCAGACGTTCACCGGCACGAACATCGGCGACCGTCTCGGGTCGGCGCTCGCTGGGGCGGGGGACATGGACGGCGACGGGCGCGACGACCTGATCCTCGGCGCGCCCTACGCGCTCGGCGGCGGGAGCGCCACGATCTACCTGGGCTATGACGACACGGACGGCGACGGCGACGGCGTGGCGGTCGACGACGACTGCGACGACGCCGACGCGACGATCCACCCCGGCGCCAGCGAGATCCCGGGCGACGGGATCGACCAGGACTGTGACGGCCGGAGCCTGTACGTCGCCGGCGCGCCGAGGCGCTCGGGCGTCTCCCGACCCGATGGCGTGCGGCCCACCGGTCGCCCGCACTGAGCGTCCACCCGGCGCGTCCACCCGGCGCGTCCACCCCGTGACGGTCTCCCCGCCCGCCACCGGTTAAGCCTCCGGCCATGCCCATCGACGTCTCCTCCTACATGCCCGCTGACGGCGCCGCCGCCGCCGCGCTCGCCGTCACGCCGCTCCTCAATTCGCTCCAGCCCTCGGCGATCCTCGCGCTGGCGGCCCAGGTGCGGAAGCTCAAGGCTGCAGGCCGCGAGATCTGCGATCTGACGGTGGGAGACTTCTCGTCCAAGCAGTTCCCCATCCCCGCGGCGCTGCAGCAGGCGATCGTGGACGCGCTGCAGGCCGGGCACACGAATTATCCGCCCTCGGACGGCGTGCCCGAGCTGAAGGACGCGGTCGCCCGCCTGTTCCGGCGCGATCTGGACCTGGACTACCCGAGCAGCTCGGTGGTCATCGCCGGCGGCGCCCGCCCGCTGCTCTACGCCTGCTGGCGCCTCTTCGTGGACCCGGGCGAGCGCAGCGTCAGCTTCGTGCCCTCCTGGAACAACGGCTACTACGCGCACCTGACGCAGGCCGACCACCGCTTCGTGCGGACGAGCGCCAGCGACAACTTCTTCCCCACGGTGGAGATGGTGCGCGCGGAGCTGCCGGGCACGCGCCTGCTCATGCTCAACTCGCCGCTGAACCCCACGGGCACCGCCATCGACCCGGAGGTGCTGCGCGGCATCGCCCAGGCGGTCGTCGAGGAGAACCATCGCCGCCAGGGCGCTCGCCCGGTGATGCTCTGCTACGATCAGGTCTATTGGATGCTGACCTTTGGCCAGACCCGGCACTACAACCCGGTGGCGCTGGTGCCGGAGGTCGCGCCCTACACGATTCAGGTGGACGCGCTCAGCAAGGGCTTCGCCGCCACCGGGCTGCGCGTGGGCTGGGGCGTGCTGCCCTCCTACCTCGCGCCGCGCATGTCCGGCTTCCTCGGCCACGTGGGCGCCTGGGCCCCGCGCGCAGAGCAGATCGCCAGCGCCTGGCTGCTCGACCACCCCGACGTCTGCGCGACCTACCACCAGACCATGCGCGCCGGGGTCGAGGCCCGCCTGCAGACGCTCTACAAGGGCATCCAGGGCATGAAGGCGCGCGGGCTGCCTGTGGACGCCATCGAGCCCCAGGGCGGCATCTATCTGAGCTTCTACGCCGGCCTCATCGGCCGCGGCTTCGACTCGAACCAGGCCATCGCCTCCTTCCTCATCGACGAGGCGGGCGTGGCCGTCGTGCCGTTTCAGGCCTTCGATCTCGAGGAGAACAGCGGCTGGTTCCGTATGAGCGTGGGCGCGGTCGGCCTGAGCGAGCTGGACGGCGCCCTGGAGCGCATCGAGGCCGCCCTCCATAGACGCCTGGGCTGAGCGTGGTATCTTCATAGGCCCTACCCTCCGCCTGGGAGCCCCGGATGTCCTCCACCGACCTGTCCGACGAGCGCGCCTTCCGAGCCGAGGTCTCGCGCACCCTCGGCGCGCTGATCCGGCAGCTGGACGACGTCGAGTCCGACGATCTCGACGCGCGGCTGAGCGAGGGCAACCTGACGACCACCTTCGAGCAGGGCGGCACCTTCATGCTCTCGCAGCAGACGCCGACGCGCGAGCTGTGGCTCTCGGCGAACATGCGCGCCTGGCACTTCCGCTGGGCCGGCGCCGGCTGGGTCGAGCGCGACACCGGCGAGCCCCTCGCGCAGATCCTGGGTCAGCTCTACTCCGAGAAGCTCGGCTTCCCGGTGCAATTCGAACTGTAGGCGCGGGCGACGTGACCCCGCTCCCCGCATGCCCGGATCGTTATCGGCCGCTTCGGCTGCTGGGCGAGGGCGCGACGGGCGCGGTCTACGAGGCCAACGACCGCCTGCTGGGCCACAAGGTCGCGCTGAAGGTCGTCCGGGCGAACCTGGCGATTCACGCCCGCTTCCGGGCGCGCTTCGCCCACGAGGTCGCGCTCAGCGCGCGCGTCGTCCACGGGCGGGTGGTGCCGGTCTACGACTACGGGCGCCTGGACGACGGGCGGCCCTTCGTCTCCATCGCGGTGGCGGATCGGGGCAGCCTGGATGACCTGCTGGACAAGCAGCCGCCGCTCTCCGAGGCGCTGCGGATCATCGATCAGATACTAGATGCATTAGGGTTCCTGCACGCGAAGGGCTTTCTCCACCAGGACTTGAAGCCGGCCAACGTGCTGCTCCACAGCGGGCCGGCGGGGCGCACCGACGCCTGGATCTCCGATCTCGGCGTCACCGAGGCGCTGAGCGTGCTGGCCATGGACCGGCGCGGCATCGCCGGCACGCCCGGCTGGATGGCGCCCGAGCAGCTCATGGGGCGCGCCGTCGAGCTCGGGCCTTGGACGGACCTCTACGCGGTCGGCCTGATGCTCTACGCCATGCTGGGCGGGAACATCCGCTCGGAGGGGGGCGAGGAGGCGCGGACCTCGCTGCTGCGCGCGCGGCTCCAGCTCAAGATCAAGCTCAAACCGGACATCCCGCGGGCCCTGGGCGAGGTGGTGAGCAACCTGCTCGACCCCGAGCCGCGCCAGCGCTACGACCGCGCGGCCGATGTGCGGCGGGCGCTGCAGCACGCCGTCGCCGCCCTGCCCGTCGAGGTGGGCGCCCAGGGCGTGTCGCGCACGCGGATGCGGCAGTCCACGACGACCTTCGCCGAGACCTTCCTGCCCGACGGCACCTCGCCCATCGTCGCGCCGCGCTTCGAGGGCGATCCTCCCTCGGCCTTCCGCTGGAACCGGGTTCAGCCCGATCCCATGCCGCTGCGCGCGCCGCCCGAGTCCGCCGGCACCGCGTCCGGTCGCGCCAGCCTCACCCTCATCGCGCTGCGCGACCCCCCGCTGGTCGGGCGCAACGAGCAGCGCCAGCGCCTCTGGACCCTGGCCCGCGAGGTCACCCGCACCAGCGCCCCGCAGGTCGCGCTGATCGTGGGCGACTCCGGCACCGGCAAGTCGCGGCTGGCCGCCAGCGTGGCCGAGGCCCTCGACCAGAACGGCAGCATGGAGCCGGTGACCCTGCGCTACCACCTGCCGCCTGGCGCCGACGACGGCTACCGCGGCGGGGTCAAGGAGCTGCTCGCGCCCTGGAACGACACCCGCGCCGAGCTCGAGGAGCGCCTGACCCGCTGGCTGGCGCGCGACTGGCAGGCCCCGCGCGAGAGCGTGGGCGAAGAAGCGGCCATCCTCGCGCGCTGGTGCGGGATGCTGCGCGACGACGAGACCCCCATCCACCTCGCCGCCGGGCTGGCCTACCTCTACCGCTGGATGGACGTGCACGCCTGGCGCGGCGGCACCTGCCTGACCCTGGAGGACGCTCACCTCGCCCAGGCCAGCGGGGACGGGCTGGCCATCTGCGAGGCCCTGCTGCGCCGCACGGTCGGCGAGCGCCCCGTCCTCGCGCTGGCCACGCTTAGCGCCGCGGCCCTGGCCTCGAACCCGGCCCTACAAGCCCAGGTGGACACGCTCATCGGCCTGGGCGCCATCCGCATCGACGTGCCGCGCCTCGCCGACGAGGAGATCCTCCACTTCTTCGTGGACGCCTACCTGCTCGACCCGGCCCACGCCGGCGCGCTCGCCCCGCTCTGCCAGGGCAGCCCCGCCTTCGCCACGCTGCTGCTGCGCGATCTCGCCGCCCGCCGGCACCTCGTGCAGCGCAACGACGGTCGCTTCGAGCTGGACACGCGGGTGAGTCTGGCGAAGATCGTCCCCCAGGATCTGGAGAGCCTCTGCCTGAGCCGGGTGGAGGGGGCGCTGCTCACCACCGAGGATCCGACGGCCGCCGCCGAGGCCCTCGCGGTCATCGCCCTGGCGGGGCAGGATCCACCGACGCTCGTGGTGCGCACGGTCAGCCCCGGCGGGCTGGACGCGCTGCTGGCCACCGGGCTGGTGCGCCAGCGCGGCTGGGTGCTCTGCTTCGAGCACGCGGAGATCGGTCGCGCGGCGGCCCAGATCGCCCGACGCTCACGCAATCAGGCCGATCTGCACCGCAGGCTGGCCGAGGCCTGGGCGGCGCTCGGGCGGCGCACCGGGGCGGACGTGGATCTCCACCATGGGTTGCACCGCCTGCACGGGGACCAGCCGGAGCAGGCGCGGGAGCCGCTGGGGCGGGCGGCGCGGACGGCGCTGGCGGAGGGGCGGCCGGCCCTGGCCCTGGACGCGGCCCGCTTCGCCGCGCTGGCCGCGGATCGCATCGGGGCGCTCCAGGACC
>CAZKWG010000428.1:0-4934 GCA_964556105.1 uncultured Enterobacterales bacterium
AGTCGGCGCCGCTGTGGCCTGCCGTGTTGCGCTCGAAGTGGACGCCTCCCGTGGCGCCGACCCCGGGGGCGACGCTCAGGGTGCAGCTGTCACAGAACACGCCGCCGCCCTGGGCGGCGCTGTTGTCCGCCAGGAGCGTGTCGGAGGCGCCGGTCGTCGTCAGCAGGACGTACGCGTCCGTGTCGGCGTAGATGGCGCCGCCCTGGTCCGCGAGGTTGTCGGCGAGGTCCCCGTTGACGACGAAGAGGTAGGCGCCAGCGCCCACGTAGACGGCGCCGCCCAGGGTCGCGTTGCTCGCCGTGATGGAGACGTCGGTGAGCCAGGCCTCGCCCCCGTCGCCGATGGCCAGCGCTCCGCCGTTGACGCCGGAGCCTGCCGTCAGATTGACCTGCTGAAGCGAGAGCGCCACGCCCGCCGCCACCTCGCCCCGCCCCAGGCCGCCGAAGTCCAGGGTGGCGTTGGTGGTGCCGCCGTCCTGGCAGCTCGCGTCGCCACGGCGGATGATCAGCTGCCTGTCCACGACGAAGCCGGGGTCCAGGTGAACGCCCTCGGCGACGCGGAGCACGGCCCCCGAGGACGCCGCGTCGATGGCCTCTTGAACGGAGGCGTAGTCGCAGGGGCCGCCGTCGACGCCGACATAGCCGGCGAGGGCGGCGCTGGGCGCGAGCGCGCCAGCGGTGAGGACGAGGACGGATCCAGCGGAGCGAGCAGACATGGTGCCTCCCGAGTCTCAGGGCGGTTGGGGCGGTGGAGCGCGCTCATGCGCGCAGCGACCGTGCAGACAAGGTGCCCTGGAACGCGCGAGAAGCTCACTTCAAGGCGGGCTCAGAATCGTATCAGAAGTGTATCGTGTCCGAGCGCGGCAGCGTCCCTACGCTACGAATCGTAGACGTCCCAGCCAGATGCTCAGATCTTCCCGCGCAGCGTGTACCAGCTCAGCGCCAGCACCTCGCGCATCGCCCCGCGCGTGCGCACGGAGAGGCTGGGCGTGCTGCCCACCGCGTGGACCTCAGGGAAGAAGCGGCGGAAGACCCGCTCGGCGCGCAGCGTGTGGTAGCCGTCCGTCACCAGCAGCACGCGCTCGGCCGGCACGGCCTGCTCCGCCAGCAAGGCCGCGGCGAAGCGCGCGTTCTCCTCCGTGGACGTCGAGCGCTCCTCCAGGATCATCGCCGACTCGGGCAGCCCCAGCCCGCGGGCGAAGTCCGCCGCCGCCCGCGCCTCGGTTGGGGCGTGCTCGCCGAGCCCGCCGGTGAAGACCACCCTGGGCGCCCGTCCCGCGCGCCAGAGCTCCACCCCCAGGCGGGCGCGTCGCTGCAGCGCGAGGCTGGGCGTCCCGCCCGGATCGACGCGGCAGCCCGCGACGATGATCAGATCCCAGGCGCCGTCGGGGGCCGGCGCGCGCCCCCGCAGATCCAAAGCCAGCGCGGCCCCCGCCCACACCACCAGCGCGCCCACCAGCATCCCGAGCACCCACCGCGATCGGCGCATCCCGACCTCCTGCGCCATCAGGAAGCAAGCGCCGTGCCAGCCTCTATCGCACCTTGGCCCGGTCTACCCGCTTGCTGATGTGCTCGGGCAGGGTGGGGCGGGCGCAGACCACGCTGCCGTCGGCCTCGGGGATGTTGGCCAGGCTCCAGACCATCACCGGCGCCTCGTGAAAGCTGGGATCGCCCAGGATGGCGTCGATGAGCTCGTCCAGCTCGCTGGCGCCCGCCCGGTCCTCGTGCAGGACGATCCCGGCGAAGCCCGCCTCCTTCAGGGTCCGCGCGTCCCGCCTGCCGCAGGCGATCTCGTCGTCCGTGGGCAGCGGGAGCACGCTGCGGGGGGTGGCGTAGGGGTCGAGCGAGCCGCTCCGCAGCGAGACCGCCAGCACCTCGCGCTGCACGGCCAGGCGGGCGATGGTGCTCGAGCGCAGCGTGCCGTCCATGTGGCCCTGGGGCGAGGCGGAGGTGGCCCGGCCGTGGTCCAGGTGCCAGAGCATGTAGTGGCCGCGCTCCTCGGGGCCGCCGCCGGTGCGCAGCGGGATGTCCACAGGGAGCTGCAGGATCGCGCCCTCGGGCAGGGTGGCCAGGCCGGCCGCCAGCGCGGGGGGCGGGGTGGCGTCGAACCAGGGGCGCACGGGCGAGAAGCGCACGGGGTAGGTCGCCTGATCCAACAGGGTCAACGCCAGCAGGCCCAGGGCCAGCAGCCGCGCGCGCCCCGGCGAGAGGCGGCGGGAGAGGACGGCGTAGGCGGCGGCGAGGCAGACCCCCGCCGGCAGGGCGGCCAGCACGGCGATGCGCGGCCAGGTGCGGATCGCCCGCAAGGGCGGGGCGAGGTGCAGCAGGTACCAGCCGGTGAACCGCGTCCCCTGCTCGGCGGCCGTCGCCTCGGAGGGGAAGATCTGCTCCCAGAGCAGGAAGGGCCCTGGCGCGAAGCTGAGCAGCCAGAGCAGGACCAGCGGCCAGAGGGCGGCGCGCGGCCGCTGCACGGCGGCGAAGATCCCGAGGAGCACCGTGACGACGCCCACATAGGCGGGCTGATCCATCCAGCGGGTCGGGGCGCCGGCCTCGCGGATGCGGAAGAGCATGGGCAGCGGGTCGGTGGGGAAGGTCAGCGGCGTGACGTCCTGATGAATGTTGGAGAGCACGCTCCCCTGGTCGGGCGGGAACTGCAGCAGCGCCCAGGCCGCGGGCATCGTGCAGAGCAGGCTCACCCCCGCCACCAGCGCCAGCCGCCAGAGCGCCTCCCGCCAGGGGAGGCCGCGCGCCAGCCAGAGCGCGATGGGGATCTCCGCCAGGGCCAGGAAGACCGCCAGATACCAGCCGCCCAGCGCCGCCGCGCCCAGCACGAGGCCCGCCGCCAGCCCCACCTTCAGGGCGGGCGCCTCCCCCCGCTCCCCGCCCTCCAGCCCGTTGTGTGACCTCAACCACTGGTGGAGAAGGGCGAGGTGCCAGGGATAGAGAACGGCCGGTAGATACTCTGTCCGCCCCATGTTGGGGACGTAGAGCATGTACGGGCTCATGCAGAAGACGGCCGCCATGAGCGCCGCGGCCCAGGGCAGGGCGGGCACGTCGCCGATGATCCGCCGCGCCAGGCGGTAGCAGCCCCAGGCCCCGAGGCCTACGCTGCTCAGGTGCAGCACGTTCCAGGCGACGGTCGCCCCCAGGGCTCCCCCGCCGAAGAGCCAGTAGAAGGGCAGGAAGACGACCAGGTTGATCGGGTCCATCAGGTGGGCGAGGAAGTGGTCGGGGTAGCCGACCTCCGCCATGCGCACGAGGGGACCGGAGCTGAGCAGGTTGCGCGCGGTGGCCCAGAGGCCGAAGAGGTGGCCGGGGGCCTCGGACGCGCCGCTGCCGAGCGCCGCGCGGAAGGGGTTCAGCAGCGCGGTCCCGCCCATCGCCAGCGCGGCGAGGCCGCCGACCAGCGCGGTCGGCAGCCAGGGACGACGATCGCCGGGAGGCTTTACGTCGGCGGAGAGCTCTGGACGTGTGGACATGGGTGCTGCTTGGGACCAAGCGTACTCTCCGCGGGGAGGCGCTGCCCGACCTGGGCACGGACGGCCCGACCCGGTTAGGGATCAGCGCAGGATCGACGCGGACACGGCGTCGTCCAGCCAGGGCCCGCGCCTCGGCGCAGCCGCGCATCGCCGGTCGCGCGGTCGCGGGCTCTACCTCTGGGAGACCTCTTGGAACGAGACCAGCTCCTCGCCCTGCTCGAAGCGAACCACAGCTACCCGGGCGACCACCACCTGCAGGTGGTCCTGGTTCAGGACGAGCAGCTCATCGCGCATGTGCTGAGCACCCTCGCCACGCAGGTGGGCGTGGAGCACCTCGACGATCGGCACGTGCGCGTGGCCTCGAAGCGGGGCACCTACGTGTCCCTGCGGATCGCCCTCCCGGTGGCGGCGGCCTCGGACGTGCTGGCCGTCTATGACCGCCTGAGCACGATCGAGGGGCTGAAGACCTGGTTCTGAGGGCTGGCGCTTGACAGGGGGGCTAGGCAAGGTGAATTCCAAGGCCGACGCAAGCTCTGCTCCCCCGCCCGCGCCTCTCGGGAGTCCGGTGCCCTCTCCTCCGATGTCGCCGTCCTCGGCGTCGCAGCCTGACGCCGCCCTCGACGGCGCGCCGCCATCGCTGCTGCGGGACGTCTTCGATCTCTCGAAGCCGCGCCTGTCCAGCCTCGTCCTGGTGACGGGGGGCGGCGGGCTCTGGCTGTCCGGTCAGCCGGTGGGCTGGGAGCTGGCGCTGGTGACGCTGGGCGGGCTGACCCTGGTGGTGGGCGCGGCGAACGCCATGAACAACTACCTGGAGCGCGACCTGGACCGGCTGATGGCGCGCACGCGGAACCGCCCGCTGCCCGCCGGTCGCCTCGACCCGCGCGTGGCGCTGGTGATGAGCGCGGTCGTCGCGCCGCTCTCGGTGCTGCTGCTCAGCCTGGGCGCCAACCCGCTGTCGGGGATGCTGGCGGCGCTGGCCTACGTGCTCTACGTCTTCGTCTACACGCCGATGAAGCGGCGCTCGCACTACAACATCCTCGTGGGGGCGGTCCCCGGCGCCATGCCGCCGCTGATCGGCTGGACGGCGGCCTCGGGCGCGCTGGAGCCCGGCGGTCTGGCGCTCTTCGCCGTGATGGTCCTCTGGCAGATCCCGCACTCCATCGCCATTCAGCTCTTCCGCAAGGCCGAGTACGCCGCCGCGGGGATGCGCGTCGTTCCGCTGGCGGTGGGTGACGTGGCGGCGCGAAGGCAGGCCATCGGCTGGGCGCTGCTGCTGCTCCTCGTCTCGCTGCTGCTGGTCCCGGCGGGCGTGGGCGGCGCGATCACGGCGGTGGGCGGCGGGCTGCTGGGCCTGGGCTTCTTCCTGCGCACCCTGCGCCCGGCCCAGCCGGACGCGTACGGCGCCTGGGGGCGGCGGGTCTTCTTCGACTCCCTGTGGTACCTGACCACCCTGATG
>CAZKWG010000428.1:4944-6971 GCA_964556105.1 uncultured Enterobacterales bacterium
CGATACCCTGATGCAGCTTCCCGGCGTGGACGAGACGGTTGCCGCCGCGTTGATGGCCGTCCTGGCGCTGGACCAGGCCCTCGCATGACCGCGGCGCGACCGGTCCCCCGCTTCGTCATGGGCGTCATGCGACTGGTGGCGGCGCTGGTCGTGATCTCGGCCCTGGCGGCGCACTATCTGAAGCAGGAGCCGCCGCTCCCCGACTACGGGCCCATGCCGGCGTTCACCCTCGTCGATCAGACGGGGGCTCCCTTCGACGGCGCCAGCCTGCGCGGCGCCGTGGTGGTGGTGAACTTCATCTTCACGGCCTGTCCCGATGTCTGCCCGGCCTTGAGCGCGGCGTTGTCCAGCGTCGGCGCGCGCACGGCGAACACGAAGGTGCCCGTTCGCCTGCTCAGCGTGAGCGTAGACCCGGAGCGGGACACGCCGGACGTGCTCGCGGCCTACGGCCGACGCTTCGACGCCGACGCCGCGCGCTGGACCTTCCTGACGGGGGCGCCCGAGACGGTCCGCGCCACGCTCAAGGGGTTCGCGCAGATCGCGGAGAAGGTCCCTGTCTCGGCAGGCAAGCCGGAGGACTACAACGTCGCCCACAGCGAGAGCCTGCTGCTCTACGACAAGGACGGCGTCCTGCGCGGCATCTACGGCTCGACCGGCGAGGAGCTCACGCGCCTCGTGACAGACACGCGGCGGCTGGCGGGCGATTAGGTGACGAGGACAGGGTAGACTCCGGCTACGGCTTCGGAGGCCGGCGCGTGCAACCTGACTTTCATCATGGGACCACCTATGTCCTGGCCCGGCTGGCCGGTCTGCCGCGCCCGCAAGCGGAGATCGTCGCCTACGCCGCCGAGTATGTCGATGACGCGGTGAACGACGGGCCGCTCTTCTTCGAGAACGGCGCCGTCTACGATCGCATCGCCAGCGCCCACAAGATGCTGGATTACCGGAACTTCAAGGCCCTGGCCAACCACCGGGTGTGGATCCCTTTCCATTTCCTGCCCGGCAACGGCGGCCTGCCCGCGGGCAGCTCCCCGGACGGCCCCTACATCGACCGCCTGATCTGCACGCCCAACAGCCCGATCGCCCAGGATCTCGTCCGCCTCTGCATCGAGGGCCGCCGCGCGCCGGGCGCGCTGCATCGGCTGGGCGTCACGATGCACGTCTACGCCGACACCTGGGCGCACCAGGGCTTCGTGGGGATCAACGACGACATCAACGACGTCAACGACGTCGTCGGCGAGGACGGCAAGCCGGATCGCGACCTGAGCGACCGGCTGTTGAACTTCTTCATCGGCGAGGCCATGCCGCTGGGGCACGGCGCCGCGCTGAGCTATCCGGATCGCCCCTGGCTGAAGTGGGGCTACCGCGACGGGCGAGACCGCTGGGTGGAGCGCGACAACGCCGCGATCTTCCTCGATGCTTGCGAGCACATGGTCGTCGCCCTGCAGCGCTACGTCGCCGGCGACGCGGACGCCCACGTCGCGGGCCTGATGCCGCGCGATCGCGAGGTCCTGGGCCGGCTCTTCCGCGAGCTGCGCGATCCGGACGGAGACGCCCGGCACGCCGCCTGGCTCGAGGCCGTGGCCGATGGGACCTTCGCCTTCGGGAAGGAGCGCGGCCTGCGCTACATCGCCAAGGGCGAGGGCTCCTGGAAGCACGCCGCCCTGGGCACGGTGAAGGCGCGCGACGAGGACGGCGAGCGCTTCCCGCTGCTGAGCGGCTTCCTGGACAGCGACTGGAAACGGTTCCACGACGCCGTCCAGCTGTTCCGCGTGGACCTCCTCATCCATACGCTGCCTCGGTATGGGATCATCGCCGCGTGACGCGATAAGGACCTCCGCAGGAGGTCTCATGCGCGCTGCTCTCACGCTCCTGCTGCTCGGTGGATGCGACTCGGCGGACAAGGTCAGCACCGGCGAGGTGGAGACCGACGCGCCCGAGGACCCGGCCGAGGGCGAGGTCGAGCCTGCGGACAGCGGCGGCGAGGGCGAGGGCGAGGGCGAGGGCGAGGGCGAGCCCGCGGACAC
>CAZKWG010000429.1:0-6952 GCA_964556105.1 uncultured Enterobacterales bacterium
GGGTGGGTTACACTCGAACTCGAAGCCCAGAGGAGACCATCATGCGCACCAGAAATTCGTCCCGTCACACTCTCGCGTGGACCGTCGCGTTCGCCAGCGCCTTTGTCGGGCCTGCGGCCTTCGCTCAGACGGCTGTCTCGGCGCTCGTCGAGGGCGACCTGCTGATCACCGAGGTGATGATCACGCCCAACGGTGACAACGCGAAGAACGAGTGGTTCGAGGTCTACAACAACACGAGCTCGAGCGTGGACCTGAACGGCCTCGTGATCAACGGCAAGTCCTCCACCGAGACGCAGACCATCAGCAGCTCGGTGGTCGTGGCCGCGGGCGACTACGCGCTGCTCGCCGTCAAGAGCACGAACAACGGCGGCATCGGCACGCCGGACTATGTCTACACCCGCTCGCTGAACCGCTTCGATGGTGGTGACTCCGTCTCCATCGCCTACGGCAGCCTCACCTTCGACTCGCTGACCTGGACGGCCACGGGCGCCTTCAAGCCGACCACCGGCTACAGCCTCCAGCTGGACCCCCGCCGCCTGGACTCGCTGGAGAACGACGACGCGGAGAACTGGTGCGTGGGCGAGACCGAGTACGGCACGGGCGGCTTCGGCACGCCGGGCACCGGGAACGATCAGTGCGACCTGCCGATCCTCTCGGTCGGCGAGCTGACCGCCGGCGATCTGGTCATCACCGAGGTGATGATCAACCCCTCGACCTCCGATGACGCGCGCCGCGAGTACTTCGAGATCTACAACAACAGCGGGATGGAGGTGAACCTCAACGGGCTGGTGCTCAGCGACAAGGACACCGACTCGTACACCATCGCCAGCGACTACTACATGATCGACGGGGATCTCTTCCTCCTGGTCGCCAAGGACGTCGCGGCCACCAACGGCGGGCTCCCGGCGGCGGACGTCGTCTACACGCGCAGCGTGTTCCGCTTCGACAACGGCGACGAGATCTACCTGGGCAACGGCACCAGCTACGTGGACCAGGTGTCCTGGACCAGCGGCGTGATCCCCGCCGAGGGCTACTCCTGGTCCCTCGATCCCGACCTCTGGGACGCGACCTCGAACAACAGCAGCGCGAGCTGGTGTGCTTCGACGTCAACCTATGGGACCGGCGACCGCGGCACGCCGCAGGCGGACAACGACGCCTGTCCCTGAGGCTCGCTTCTGTCGGCGCTTTGAAGGCCCCGTCGCGCGACCCGCGACGGGGCTTCGTCGTTCCGTTGTATGATGCGCGGATATAGAGGGAGCCCCGATGCAGATCAAGCAGGTCGCCGCCTTGACCCGACCGGGCGCGTCGCGGGACCGCAATGAGGACGCGCTGCTCTCGTTGGAGCAGGTCCCCGTCTTCGCCATCGCCGACGGCATGGGCGGCGCCGGAGACGTGGCCTCGCGCACCGCGCTGGACGTCGTGCGCGCCAACGCTGCGCTGCTGGGGGACCAGGTCAAGAAGGTCGCGGCGGATCGGTCGAGCGCCAGCCGCCTGGACCTCGGCGTCGTCCTGGAGAGCACCTTTCAGTGGGCGCACCTCGAGGTTCAGCGCGAGGCCGACCGGCACCGCATGCACAACCTCGCCACCACGCTGGTCGTGGCGGCGGTGGCGGGAGACCACGCCTATATCGCGCATGTCGGCAACAGCCGCGCCTACCTCTGCCGCGGCGGGAAGCTCCAGCGCCTGACCGACGATCACTCGGTGGGCATGTTGCGCTACCGCTCGGGCAAGATGAGCCTGGCCGAGCTGCAGAGCAGCCCCGAGCAGCACCGGCTCACCCAGGTGCTCGGCGCGGGGCTGGAGATCGACGTGGACACGGCCGAGGTGGCCCTGGCCGACGACGACATCCTGGTGCTCTGCTCGGACGGGCTGTTCCTGCAGCTCACCGACGAGGCCATCGCCGAGCGCATCGATCCACGCGATCTGGATGGATCGGTGAAGAAGCTGGCGGCCGAGGCCAGCCGCGACCTGCGCCACGACGACGTCAGCGTCGTCCTCATCCGCGTGGGCTCCGAGCGGGACACCCGCTCCATCGAGGAGATCGCGAGCATCCTGCGCTCGGTCTTCCTCTTCCGTGACCTGACCGAGCAGGACCGGCTCGTCATCGCGCCCTACCTGGAGGAGCGGGTCCTCAAGCGCGGCGAGGTCCTGGCCCGCGAGGGTGATCAGGGCGATGAGTTCTTCGTCCTGGTAGACGGCACCGTGCGCATCACCCGCGGGCGCGCCCACCTGGTCGATATCGGCCCCGGCGGCCACCTGGGCGAGCTCAGCCTCACGCGCCCGACGCCGCGCAGCGCCACCGCCACCGCCCTCTCGCGCGTGCGCCTGTTCGCCCTCTCCCGCTCGAATTTCGACGCGCTGATCCGCCGTCGTCCGGGTCTCGGCGCGCGCCTCGCCCTGGCGCTGCTGGACACGGTCGGCGACCGCCTGCGCGATCTCACGGAGCGCCTGGCGATGGTCGAGCGGGTCAGCCGCGGCGAGCTTCAAGTCCCGGGGGTCTCGCCGATGGAGGCCGTCCAGCGCGCCAGCCGCGGTGAGCTGCACGAGCCGTGAGCGGCCCCCCCTTCGTGGGCGCTGAGGCGCGCGACGCCATCGCGACGCTGGCGCGCGGAGAGCTGGAGAAGCTCCACGTCTGGGAGCGCTTCCACATCCGGCTGGCGATGCTGTACGGCGGCACCGTCTTCATCGTGCTCACCCTGCTGATGGTCGCCACCAGCACGCTGGTGGTGCGCTCGGAGATGCGGGGCCTGCAGCGGCGCATCCTCTCCGCCGCGCGGGTGACGGCCATCGGGCTCGACGCGGACGTCCTCGCGGCGGCGGCGAAGGAGACGTCGTCCCCGGTGCGGGCGGAGGTCGGGGAGACGCTCGGGCAGGTGCTGGAGAGCACGCCCGGGCTGGAGTCCGTCTACATCTTGATGGTGACCGAGCAGTACGGGCAGCTCGTCTTCTTCGCGGATCGCTCGCGATCGAGCCGGCAGGCGGAGATCGGTGAGCTGTACGACGCCACGGAGGTGCCGACGCTGCTGGCTGGCCTGGTAAAACCCACAGTGGAGACGGAGCCCGTCACGGACAGCTTCGGCTCCACCCTCTCTGGATATGCGCCCCTGGTCTCGCGGGAGGGCCGCACCGTGGGCCTGGTCGGCGTGGACGTGGACGCCGCGGACGTGGCGGCCATGCGCGCCGAGATCCGCAACCTCGCCATCACCATCTACCTGGTCACCCTGCTCCTGCTCGGCCTCGTGACCTGGCTGGTCTCCCGCCTGCTGCGCGAGCCGCTGGTGCAGATGATCGCCAGCAGCGCCGCCATCGCGCGCGGGATCTTCAGCACCCGCCTGCACATGCTGCGTCGCGACGAGTTCGGCGTCCTCGGACGACACTTCGACCAGATGGCGGAAGGGCTGGAGGAGCGCGAATTCATCCGCGCCACCTTCGGTCGCTACATGAGCGAGAACGTGGCGCGCGCGCTCCTGGCGAACCCGGGCGCGCTCGAGCCCGGCGGCGAGGAGCGCGAGGTCACCATCCTGTTCAGCGACCTGCGCGGCTACTCCACCATCGCCGAGCATCTGGCGCCCTCGCAGGTGGTCGCCCTGCTCAACGACTATCTCGCCGCGATGAACGTCGTCATCGACGCGCAGGGGGGGTGCGTCATCGAGTTCCTCGGCGACGCCATCCTCGCCGTGTTCGGCGCCCCGGTCGATGTCCCGGGTCACCCGGAGCGCGCTGTCCGCTGCGCCCTGGCCATGTCCGAGGCGCTGGCCCGCCAGAACGCGACCTGGGAGCAGAACGGCTTCGCCCGCGTCTGGAAGGACCGCGGGCTGCCCAACCTGGCCCAGCGTGTGGGAATTCACACAGGTCGCGTGGTGGCCGGCAACCTGGGCAGCTCAGAGCGGATGAAGTACGCCGTCATCGGCGACGCCGTCAACGTGGCGGCGCGGCTGGAGGCGCTGAACAAGGACCTGGGCACCGACCTGCTGATGAGCGATGCGGTGTTCAGCGAGCTGACCGACGATCTCGCCGCGCGATGCGTCCGACGCGGGGAGCATCGGGTCAAGGGGCGCGACCGGCCGGTAGAGGCCTGGTCGATCGCGTCCCAGCCCTCGGACGCGATGGCCACGCCCGCCGGCAAGGGCGAGAAGGATCAGGCGCCGGGCTCGTCCTTGAAGCCGCGGATGGCGTAGATCTCGACGGGGCGAGACAGGCCCTCCACCGCGAGCGTGCCCGCCTGACTGGACTCGACCTGGGCGCGGACATGGGCGAAGGTGGCGAGGCTGACCAGCAGGCCGGGGTTCGAGGCCTCGATGGAGAGGCGGCTGGCGACGTGCACCGCTGGGCCGAAGGCCGTGTAGCGCCGGGTCAGCTCGCTCCCCAGCACGCCCACGAGGCCGAGGCCGGTGTGGATGCCGGTGCGCAGGTCGAGATCGCGGGGCAGGCCGTAGCGGTGCCAGCGCTCGGCCAGGGCGCGCGTCCGCTTGCTGATGGCGAAGGCCACCCTCAGCGCGGAGACCGCCTGCTCGGAGGGGCGCTGGGACTCCGGCGCGCCGAAGAAGATCGTCAGCGAGTCCCCGAAGTGCTGGTCGACCACGCCGCCCAGGAGGTTGGCCTCGGCCGCCGCTTCGCGCGCCCAGGTGTTGAGCAGGCGGGCCAGATCTTCCGGGTCCATGCGCTCGGCCAGGTCGCCGAAGCCGTGCAGCGCGCAGTGAACCACGGTCAGCCAGCGACGATCGTACTCCGCGTCCTCCTCGTCGTCGTCCGCCGGGCGGCGCAGCGAGCCCTCCAGGAGGGCCTGCGGCAGGTAGCGGCGGATCTCGCCCTTGCGCACCAGCTCGCGGATCTGGACCTCGACGCTCGCCTCGAGCTGCCGGCGCAGGGAGGCGTTCTCCTCGGCCAGGCTGCGGCAGCGCACGAGGTTCGCCACGCGGGCGAGCAGCTCGTCCGACTCAAACGGCATGGGCAGGTAGTCATCGGCCGCCAGCCCGTCCGGGTCGGTGCTGTCCCGCGCCACCGTGCGGCTCATCAGCCCGAGGATCGGCGTGCCGCAGAGCACGGGATCGCGGCGGATCTCGGCCACCAGGCTGATGCTCCCGGCGTCGGGCGGATCGGCGTCGGTCACGACCAGCTCGGGGCGCACCTCCAGCAGGCGGGCCCGGACCACATCGGCGGCCGAGACCACGGCGTAGCGTGCGCTGAGCACCCGCTTGAGCCAGGCGCGCAGGTCCCCGTTGGTGAGCACGACCATGATCAGCGGTCGCGCCGGATCGAGCAGGCCGTCGGCCTCCTCGGTGGGCGCGTCCTCGGCCGGGCTCTGGAGCGCCAGGCGCTGGAGCACGTCCTGAACCTCGGTCCGCTCGTCCGAGAAGGGGACGGGGGCGCCGGAGACCTCGCCGCGCGGCAGCCGGATCCGGACGCTGAGGCCTCTCTGGGTGCCGGCCACCTCGACCTGGCCCTGGTGCGCGCCCACGATCTCGCGGAGCACCGCCAGACCGAGGCCCGGCCCGCCCTGCGCCGTCACGGTCGGATCGAGCCCGGGCTCTGGACCGGGAGGGGCGCCATCGTCCTGGACCTCGAGGCTGACCTCCTGCGCGCCGACCTGAAGCGAGACGCGGATGGTGCCGCTCACCGGGTCGGTCCGCTCGAAGGCGCTCGACAGCACCGAGTACAGCACGGTCTGGATCTGGTGGGGGTCCAGGCTCACGTTCAGCGAGCCGTCGAGGCCCGCGAGGTCCAGCTTGCGGCCCAGGCCGCTCGCCGAGAAGTTGCCGATCACCCGCCGGATGAGCGCGGCCAGATCCGTGTTCCGCTTGCGCGGCGCCCGCGGTCCCGGCTCCATCGCGGCCAACGACCCGAGCTCATGGAGGACCAGCAGGAGCCGCGCGGCGTTGCGCAGCCCGGCGGAGGCCACCTCACGCCGCACCTTGATGGGCGCCTCGCGCTCCTCCTGCAAGGCGCGGAAGCCCGCCAGGATCAAGGTCAGCGGCGTGCGGAACTCCTGGCTGAGCCGCTCGAAGAAGGCCTGGTCCCGGGCCCGGGTCGAGGTCGCCTGCTGGCGCGCCTCCGCCGCCTCGGCGAGCGCCTGCCTCGTCTGCTCGCGGGAGACCAGCAGCGCGCCCACCAGGCCGCCGACCGCCGCCAGGCCGCCGACCATGGGCAGCAGCGGGATGGACTCGACGACGAGCCCGGCGATCCCGCCGCTCAGCGCGCCGGCCAGCGCGGTCGGGAGGACCCGTCGGGTGAGGCCGGGCGAAGCTGTCGCCGCTGAGCCCGCGGCGGGCGTCAGAGGAGATGGCGGAGGCGGAGGGGTGGGATTCGGCATCCACGTCGTAGTAGAGGGTCGGGGCCTTTATCCCATGCGCGGAGAGCCGGTGCCAGTGGCCCCGTCACTCAGGCAGGATGGACCGGTTATCGTGCAAGGTTGAAGACGAGGTCTCCGATGGCTCAGCCCTACTCCCGCCGCGGCTTCCTTCGCGCCTCGCTGGCCGCGACCGCGGGCGCGTGGGGCCTGGGAGCGGAGGCGCCGGCCAGCGCCCCTGCCGAGCCCGCGCCGCCGGAGCCGCCAGAGCCCGCCCCCGGCTGGGCCGAGACCGTCGAGCTCAGCGCCTCCGTCAACGGCGAGACCCGCGCGCTGACGGTGCTCCCCGACGAGAGCGCCCTCGACGCCGTGCGTGGGCGTCTCGGCCTGACCGGCGCCAAGCGGGCCTGCGGCCACGGCGCCTGCGGCGCCTGCACAATACAGGTAAATGAAATACCCGTATCATCCTGCCTGCTCCCCGCCGTCGCGCTGGACGGCGCCCGCGTGAGGACCGTGGAGGGGATCGGGGCGGTCGCGCTGCACCCGGTTCAACGCGCCTTCCTCGCCGAGGACGCGCTGCAGTGTGGGTTCTGCACCCCCGGCTTCGTCGTCGAGGCGGCGGCCTTCCACGATCGCTGGCGCGCTGCCCGAGGCGCGGCCTCGCCC
>CAZKWG010000430.1:0-6951 GCA_964556105.1 uncultured Enterobacterales bacterium
GCTGTGGGCGCGGCACGGACTGGTGTCGGACGAGGTGCTGCACGGGCTCGGACACGGGGAGGCGCTCATCACGCCGGGGGGCGCGCTCCCGTGGGAGCTGGAGGCGGGCTTCGTGGCGGCGCTGTGGCGGGCGCGGACGCGGGGGCCGCTCAAGGTGGCGGTGGTGGACCTGGACGAGACGCTGATTCACGGCGAGCTGGCCTCGGACGACTTCGCCACGCTGAACCCGGCGTATCTGCCGGAGGGGGAGGCGCCGCGGGCCGGCGTGCTGGAGGGGTGGTGGCGCCTGCGCCGCGGGCTGCACGAGGCGCTGCGGGTGGTGGCGGGGCGCGGGGTGCTGCTGGCGCTGGCGACGCGCAATGACCCGGCGCTGGTCCGGCGGCGGCTGCGCGTGCGGGAGGCGCTCGGGGACGAGCCCCCGGACCCTGGACCGTACGCCTGGATGTACGCCGACCTCCCGCCCGAGCTGCGCGAGGCCGCCTTCGCCCGTCACCCGGCGCTGCTGCGCCGCCTGGCGCTCGGGCTGGACGACTTCGTCCACGTCGAGGCGGGCTTCGGCCCGAAGTCGGAGATGTGCCGGAAGATCGCGGAGACGCTGGGGGTAGGGCTCGACAGCCTGGCCCTGCTGGACGACTCGCCCTACGAGCGCGCCGAGGTCCAGGCGAACGCGCCCGAGGTCACGGTGCTTCAGGGCCCGGTGGAGGGCTTCCGCGAGCAGCTCCTGTGCGGCCCGCTGTTCACGGTCTGGGAGCCGAGCGCCGCCCGTCGCGTCGAGAGCTACCGCAGCCGCGCCGCGGTGGTGCGCGCCGCCGCCGATCCGGACGCGCTGCCGGCCTTCCTGCGCGGGCTCGACATGCGGCTTGTGGTCCGGCCCGCGGCGCCCTCCGACCTGCCGCGCGTCCGCGAGCTGCTGCAGCGCGGCAACCAGCTCGATCTGACCGGGGCGCGGCCGGAGATCGTGGACGCGCGGGGCGTGCAGGTGGCGCTGCTGCGCGACCGCCTCGCCGACCACGGGCTGGTCGCGGCGGGCGTGGTGCGGGACGGTCGGCTGGTGGCCTGGGTCTGCTCCTGCCGGGTGCTGCCGCACGGGGTCGCGCCGACGATCCTCCACCAGATGCTGGCGGCAGCGCCGGGGACGCTGGCGGCGCGGGTGGAGACCGGCCGCAACGGCGCGACGCTGGGGCTGCTGGAGGCGGCGGCGGCGGGGCCGGCGCCATGGGTGACGGTCGAGGGGCGCTGAGCGGCCAGGCTCAGGGCGAGCAGCCCAGCGCCCAGGCGATCTCGTTGACATAGAGCTCGGCCATGTCGTACACGCCGTCCGCGTCGTCGTCGGTGGCCTGGAAGTCCCAGAAGAGGAAGCCGTTGACGATCACCTGTCCCCCATACGTGGCCAGGATGGCCTCGGAGCTGTCGTCCCCGCTGTAGACGCCGAGGGTCTCGGAGGTGGCGCTATCCACCGGGCTGAGCACCTGACCGTTGGTCCCCGCGTCATGGCTGTTGTTCTCGATGGACGCGGGCAGCGTCTCGTAGGCGCTCCACAGGGTGCTGCCCGCGGCGGCGGAGAGGGGCAGCGGCGCGTTGTAGCTGCTGTCCACGGTGACGCCCAGCAGCTCCGCCGTCGCCATATCGTAGCCCAGGTACCAGTAGCTGAACAGGACCACGGTCCCGTCCGAGATGGCCGACGCGATCCGCTCCAGGACCGCCGTGGGCAGGCTCGAGCCCGGCACATCGACGATCAGCACGTCCCAAGCGCCGTCGTCATAAGCGGCGGCGAAGGTGTCGCTGTCGCTGCTGGCGGTCAGCGAGAAGCCCCCGAGGTCGGCGGCCGCGTCGATGGGGGTGGAGCCGGCGGTGTACGAGTCGTAATAGCTGACCACCGACAGGTCTCCGCAGCCCACGCACGCCTCGTTGATCTCGCTGTCGCAGTCGTTGTCCACCTCGTCCAGACAGGACTCGACGGCGCCAGGGCTCACGCTGTCCAGCGTGTCGTCACAGTCGGTGCTGTCCTCGACCGCGCCATCGCCGTACGCGCACACCTCGACGGTCTCGGTCGCGCTGCCGTAGCCGTCGCCGTCCGCGTCCACATGGGCCGTGATCGTGCCCGTCACCGCGTCGTCCGCGTCGTCCGTCCGGCCGTCGCAGTCGTTGTCCACCCCGTCGCAGGCCTCGGCGGCGTCGGGGCGGATCTCCGGGTCGGCGTCGTCGCAGTCGCTGGCGTCCTCGGTCGTGCCCTCTCCCGGCGCGCAGGCCAGGACCGGGATGTCGGGGTCACCGAAGCCGTCGCCGTCGCTGTCGGGGTAGACCGAGACGCCGCCGCGGGTGTCCACCGAGTCGTCCGCGTCGTCCACCAGCCCGTCGCAGTCGTTGTCCGCGCCGTCGCAGACCTCGCTGCCGCCCGGGAAGATCGCCGTGTCGGCGTCGTCGCAGTCGGTGTTCAGGGTGGAGTAGCCGTCGGGGCGGGCGCAAGCCGCCAGCGTCACGTCAGGGTCTCCGAAGCCGTCGCCGTCGGCGTCCGCGTAGTAGGTGGTCGCCACGTCCTCATCGACCGCGCCGTCGCAGTCGTTGTCCACCTCGTCGCAGGTCTCGGTGGCGCCCGGCCGGACGTACAGGTCGGCGTCGTCGCAGTCGTCCTCTTCGGCGTAGTAGCCGTCGCCGTCGGCGTCGGTGAGGGGCTGGGGCGCGCCGGTCTCGTCGTCTTTGGCGTCGCTGCAGGCCAGCGCCAGCGCGAGCGGGAAGAGCCGGAGCGGCGTCGAGCGGG
This sequence comes from uncultured Enterobacterales bacterium, assembly GCA_964556105.1. Lineage (GTDB taxonomy): Bacteria > Myxococcota_A > UBA796 > UBA796 > CAZKWG01 > CAZKWG01. Next base: position 2,759 of record CAZKWG010000430.1, read on the forward strand.
TCATGGGGCCTCCAGATATGCGGGGTATACCTGTTCGGGTATGCCGCAGGAAGGCAGCGCTCGCAATTTGGATCGACGTGAAGCGAGTCGGAGGACAGGCGGGAGGAGCACGCCCGCCTCACTCAGCCGAGCGCACCCCACCCTGGGGCGGATGGAGGCGGCAGAGGGGCCGGCGCCGCGGGTGCGCGTCCGGGTGGGTTAAGCTGCCGGCCGAGGACGCGGGCCGTGGAGCAGGGCCGACTTCAGCGCTGGACCGGGTGGATCGGCGGGCCGCGTGGCCTCGTGCTGGTCCTGGGCGCGCAGCTCGCGCTGGCCCTGCTGTTCGCGCTCTCGCCCATCGGCGCCGTCGCGGTGATCGGCGCGCTGGCGACGGTGATCGTGGTGCTGGAGTACCCGCTGCTGGGCGTGGCGGCGCTGCTGGCGGCGCGCCTGCTCTCCACGGGAGCGGTGGTCTTCTTCCGTATCGGCAAGATGGGGATCGGCCCCTTCGAGCCGGCGCTGCTGCTCGCCGCGGGCGCGCTGGTGGTCCACGCGGTGACCAACCGCCGGGCGCTGACCCTTAGCTGGACCTGGCGCACGCCCTTCGTCCTGTTCACGGGCTTCGCCGCGGCGAGCATCCTCTGGTGCGTGGATCGCGGCGACGCCATCGGCGACCTGATCCCGCTCGCCCTGATCCTGGCGAACGCCATCGTGATCCTCACCTTCGTGCGCACCTGGAGCGCCTTTCACTGGATGATGCGCGCCTGGCTGGCGGCGTCCGTGTTCATCGGGGTGCTGACGCTCGGCCTGGACATGCTGGGCGTTCAGGTGGGCTCGGTGACGTTCAAGGCCGCGGCGGGGGGCGGGCGCGAGACGGGCCTGGGCCAGCAGCCCAACTGGTTCGCGATGAACCTGCTCTTCGGCGTGCTCCCCGGCTTCGGGATGGCGCTCATCGAGCGCACGCCGCTGCGCCGCTTCGGCTACACGCTGGCCGCGCTGTTCGTGCTGTTCATGATGTTGAGCTCGGGCTCGCGCGGCAGCGCCTACGCGCTCGTCATCGGGGCGCTGGCGATGGCCCTGGGGCAGCCGATGTTCCGCCGCTGGTTCGCCCGCTTCGCCGTGGTGCTGGGGGCGATCTTCGGGCTGGGCATCGCGTTCGACGTGGGCGGCAGCGCCAAGGCGCTGATGCGCATCGGCTCGAACGTGGCCATCCAGGAGAACTATCGGCCGCTGAACTGGGAAGCCTGCCTGAACATGTTCCGCGACACCTGGGGGCGGGGCATCGGCGCGGGGGGCTACGCGGAGCTGCTGCCCCAGTACAACAACTACCTGGCGATGTCGCTCTACGACTACCCGCACGGGATCTTCTGGGATGTGCTGGTCCATTATGGGGTGGTGGGCATCGGCCTGGTGATCTGGCTGCTGGTGATCGTCACCCGCATGACCCGTCAGCTCATCGTGGCGACGCGCGGCACGGAGGCGGAGGTCTTCGCCTGGACGATGCCGGCGACGATCCTCGGCTATGGCGCCTGGAGCTGGGTGGAGTTCACCTTCGAGGAGAAGCCCTTCTGGGAATTCCTCGCCCTGTTCACGGCCCTCTACGCTATCGTCGGCGACGCGGCGACCCGCGGCGCCATCCCCGCCTGGAGCGGCCTGAGCAAGGGCGGCGACACGACGGGTCGCTAAAACTCCTGGTGATAGAGGCTCACGATGAAGCTCGGTCTCCTGCTCTCCTCCCTGCTGGTCCTGGGGGCCTGCGGCTCCTCCGAGAAGCCCTCCGCGAAGCCGGGTAACGGCGACAAGGGGACGGACGAGAAGAGCGTGGCGCCCGAGCCGCCGCTGACCCTCACCCGGGTCGAGGGGCCGACGCTGCCGCCCGATGACCCGACGCTGAGCGAGCAGTACCTCGTGATCCTCGCCAGCAAGCTCGATCCAGCCGAGGTGGAGCCGGCGCTCGCCGCGGCGAGGGCGCAGGGCGAGCTGGGGGCGAAGGCGCGCACGCTGCTCTCGAGCCGCTTCAAGAACCTCATGCCCTGCTACCACGTGGGCATCGCCGACGCCTTCGCCGACAAAAAAGCCGCCTTCGCCCTTTCGAAGAAGCTGACGGCGGCCGGCGTGGACAACTACGTGAAGAGCGCCGGCGCCTACGTGGGCGCGAGCCCGGCGATCGACGCCTTCTGCGCCGGCTTCACGAGCGAGGACGTGGCGAACAGCGTGGCGCGCATCCTCGTGGTGGCCGGAGGCAAGAGCTGGCTCCCCGCCGAGGGCGCGCTCCCCGAGGGGCTGCCGGCGGCGACCGTGATGGACGAGCGCTTCGGCGCCTGGATCCAGCCCGCCGCCGCCGACGCGGGCGACGCCGAGGAGCCCGCCCGCTGGAACGTGCTGGACCTGAAGACCGGCAAGGTCCAGGCCTGCGGCCGCAAGGGCTACGCCGTGCTCACGCTGGGCACGCCCCACTTCGGCGTGCTCCAGGGTGAGGAGAAGCCCACCGAGCCCGCCTGCGGCGAGCCGGCCCTCTACGCCGAGCTGGACTGTGCGCTCGCGGAGGGGATGTACGTGGCGACCCCCGACGGGGCGAAGGCCCCCTCCGCCCTCACCGCGAAGGGTGAGGTGGCGGCCCTGGCGGAGCTGGCGCGCGCCGAGGTGGAGAGGCTGCCCGGCTGGCGCGACTACGTGCCCAGCTCGCCAGAGGCGGCGATCACCCGGACGATCCGCGTGCTGAAGTACGAGGGCAGCGCCGGCGCCTTTCACGTCGTCGAGGGCAACATCGAGGACGGCGAGGGGGTGTGCGGCGGCGACGAGGTGGCCTTCCGCGCCCTCTACGCGGCGGACGGCGAGGGCCTGGGTCGGCGCCTCGGCCCCTACCTGGAGGAGCACTTCTCCAGGCTGGAGGCCGTGATCGACCTGGAGGGCGACGGCGCGCCCGAGCTGTACACGGTCTCCTTCCCCGATGACCAGCACGCCTGGCGGGCCGACGGCAGCGCGCTCACCAGCAGCACCATCGCGTTCTGCGACTGCGCCTGCTGAGCTGGACCTACTCCGGCCGCGGGCAGTCCACGTCGTAGCTCGACGCCAGCGTGCTGTAGCGGCCCTCCACCCAGGTCACGAGCGCGCGCTGGTAGGAGCGGGCGGTCTCCGACGAGACCTCCTTGCGGGGATCTTCGGCGATGTAGGGGCTCAGCAGCGCGACGGCGGCGTCGACGTCGCCGCTCAGGTCCAGGCCGGGGAGCGTGGCGCAGAGCTCGACCACCGCCTCCTGGAACATCGTGTAGCAGTCGTCGTTGCGGAAGCAGCCCCGGGAGATGAGCCCGTACTGGGGCGTCATGGGATTTGAGTCGTAGAAGGCCCAGTCATGGTCCCAGGGCGAGATCTTCGCCAGGCCATCCTCGGGGTCGAAGTACACCCGGTAGTTGTTGGTGTAGTTCGAGTAGCCGTCGTACTGACCGACCCAGAACTCCACCGCCATCATGCGGACGTGGTGCTCGAGATCCACCACCGCCCCTACCTCGCCCATGAAGTCGCCGGTCTCGGCGGCGGCGCGCAGCGCGTCGGTCACCGCGTGGACATCGGCCATGGCGACGTCCACCCCCTCGTCCAGGACCATCATGTCCTGGGTGGAGGCGTTGAAGTCCAGGAGCTGGTAGGTGCTCCAGTCGGGCGCCAGCCAGTAGTCGCCGTCGTAGAAGTTCCCGTCGCCGTTCGCGTAGCTGCGCGCGAGGAAGCGGTCGTCGAGGGCCTCGACGTTCGAGTACAGCCCGTAGTCCTCGCCGTTGACGGTCACCCAGAGGTAGCCCACGCGCGGCGCGGGCACGCCCATCGCCTCGTACACCTGAAACGCGATGTACTCGTGCATGAAGCTGTAGTCCTGGACCATGTTCTTGACGACCAGCCGCTCCAGCCCGCGCCACTTCTGCGTGTTGTCGAAGCGGTCCAGGTCGATCTTGAAGCCGCTCTTGCCCGAGAGCGCCCGGTAGGAGCCGTACTTTCCGCCGATGCGGATCCCGACCTGATCCAAGGTCTCGCCGTCGATGGTGATGGAGGCCTCGACGTAGGTGTAGGGGTCGCCGTTCAGCGCGCGCACCGACGCGTCGGGGAGCGTGATGTCCAAGGAGATCACGCGGTCGAGCGTGAACAGGTCGGCGCTCTCGGTGCCGTCGTAGCCGGAGCCGCCGGTCCCGGGCACCGACTCGACCGCGTCCGCGGTGTCGGTGTCG
>CAZKWG010000431.1:0-6939 GCA_964556105.1 uncultured Enterobacterales bacterium
GGGCGGCGGCGGGCAGGGTGGCGACCAGCGTGGAGAGCTCGAGCAGCGGCCCCTCGGCCTCGTCCACGCGGCCCAGCATGACGAGGCTGCCCAGGAGGAGGTCCAGCAGGATCAGGCGGGGGCCCAGCCCCTGGGCGCTGGCCAGGGCCTCGCGGACGAGGATCTCGGCGGGGACGGGCTCGCCGGCGTCGATGAGCACGCTGGCGAGCGCGGCCGTGAGGTGCGCGCGCCGCGGGTCGTCCCCCTCAGAGAGGTCCAGGGCGGCCTTCAGCGCGCGCGCGGCCTTCGCGGGCCGATCCGCGCGTCGGTAGGCGTCCCCCGCCTGCGTCCAGCGCTCGCGCGCGTCGGCGAGCGCCCGCACCTCCAGCGCCTCGCGCGCCAGCGCCTCGAAGCCCTCGGCGGCCTCGTCCCACTGGCCGGCCTCGGCCTTCGTCAGCGCCGCGCCGAGCCGCCCCCCACGCTGTCCTCCGCCCACGCCCGTGCTCACCCGTGCCTCCCGCTGCGGTGGTCCCGGATACCCGCGACGCCCTCAGCAGGCTACCATGGACCCCGTGTCTGAAGCTCCCCATCGCTCGCGCCCCACGCTCGAGGCCGTCCCCGCGCTCCTGATCCCCGGGGCCCTCGGCCTCGTGCTGGGCGTGCTGGGTGAGCGGACCCCGGTCACCGCCATGCTGCTCTGGCTGGAGCCGCTGCTGCTCGGGCTGGGAGCCTACGGTGTGCTGGCGTTGATCCTGAGTCGCCGGCCGAGGATGGCCTTCGGTCTGGCCCTGGGGCTGGGCCTGATGGCCTCGGGCGCCCGCCTGCGCGAGCAGGACCCGGCCCCGCCCTGGACCCCGCCCGACTTCGTCCAGGAGCTGCGCGGCTGCGCGCTGGCGACGGAGCCGATCTCCCGCCCCGTGCGCCTGCTGGTCTGGACGGTGTCACCCGCGACGCGCCCCGATCTCGAGGCGCTCGTCCAGACGGCGCAGCCGGATCTGGTGCTGATCGGCGGGACGGCCGATCCCGACCTGGGCGCGAGCCTTCAGGAGGCGCTGGGCGGCGAGGTGCTGACCCTGGACGCCGACCGCGGGCCGAGCGAGATGCTGCTCGCGGTGCGCGGCGCCTTCCAGTACTGCGGAGAGCAGCGGGACAGCTGGGTGCTGGACCTGCAAGGCGAGACGCGCGCGGTCCTCTCGTTTCCGGAGGTCGCCGGCGTGGGCATCCTGCCGCTGATGGCCGTCCATCTGGAGGGGCCGGGCGGGCCGGATCGCTGGGCGGGCTGGTCCGACCGGCTGGCGACGGATGGGCACGCGCTGGCGGGGATCGCGGACGCGCTCGGCTCCCGCGATCTGGTGATGTTCGGGGATCTACGCGCGCCGAGCACGTTCACGCAGCTCCGCGGGACGCTGCGCGGCGCGGGCCTGGCGCCGGTCCCTACGCCGCCGACCTGGCCGGCGCGGGTGGGCCCCCTGCCGATGCTGCCCCTGCACACGCTCGATCAGGTCTGGGCGGGCGAGGGCTGGCAGAGCGCCTCGAGCCGCGCCCTGGAGTCGGGAGGTCAGCCGCGAGCGCCGATCCTGGTGGAGCTGACGCCCGCGCGGGGCACCGCGAGCCGCTGACGCCTAAAAGCGCCCGCTCAAGCCGAGCTGTCCGGGTCCGATCATGGGGACCACGGGGCTCTCCAGCAGGACCCCGACGCCGGTGAGCGCCACGCCGCCGCCGAGCAGGCCCAGCGTCAGCGCGCGGACGGTGTTGAAGCGGGCGGTCAGCGCGTCGGCCTCGTCGCGGGTGATCGAGCGTGGGTCCGAGCGCGCGGCCTCGATCTCGGCCCAGGTGGGGTTGACGAGCACGAAGTTCGCCGCGGTACCACCGAGGACGAGCGCGCCGCCACCGGCCATGAGGAAGACGCCGGGGCCGCGCCCGCTCCGCGCGACGGGCTCCTCGGGGACGCCGACCAGCCCGGTCTCGGGCTCCCTCGGCTTCTCGACCGGCTTCTCCGCCACGACCTCGGGAGGCTTCTCCACCGGCTTCTCGACCGGCTTCTCCGCCGGCTTCTCGACCGGCTTCTCCGCCACGACCTCGGGAGGCTTCTCGACCGGCTTCTCCGCCGGCTTCTCTGCTGGCTTCTCCGCCGGCTTCTCCGCCGGCTTCTCCGCCACGACCTCGGGAGGCTTCTCCGCCGGCTTCTCCGCGACGGGCGGCTCGGTGGGCTCGGGGCCGAAGGGCACGTCGAGCATCTCGGTGCCGCCCTCGGACGGCGTGCCGAAGGACGGCCCGAACTCTGACCACTCGTCCTGGGGCTGCTCCGAGACGACCACGGTGGTGTCGACCCCACCCGGGCAGAGGGCGAGCCACTTGACGGGCTTCACGAAGTCGGTCCAGACGCCGTAGGTCTTGCCGTCCGGGCAGGTGACCTGGGCGAGGTGCTGGCCGCTGAGCACGCGGTCGCCCGCGGCGACCCTCCCGCCGTCCACGAAGAGCTTCGCCGCGCCGACCGCCTCCGGCGCGCCCACGTTCACCTTGTCCCGGCTACGCACCTCGCTGCGCAGCGCCTCGAACAGGGTCTCGGGGTCGTCGGCCTTCAGGACCTCGTTCTCCCAGGGCAGATCGTTCTCGAAGACCAGCGCCTGGCGCCAGTGCTCGATCGCGCGACCCTTCTTGTCGCCCTGCAGGTGCTCGACCACGCCGCGGTAGTACCAGATGCGCGCCAGCGTGCGCTTCGCGACGACGGTGTCGGCGGTGGGCGCGGCGGCCTGCGCGGCGTCCAGGGCCTTGGTGGCCGCCTTGTAGTCCTGCGCCTGAATGGCGGCGCGCGCCTCGCCCAGGCGGTCCTCGACCGGACCAGCCAGCGCCGCTCCCCAGAGCAGCGCGAGGACGAAGAGGCTGGCTGTACGCGCTACTCGCATCCCATGGCCTCCCACTCGTCCCCTTTGGCAGCGTCAAAGGTGAAGCTACAGGTCTTACCCGCGTCCAGCTTCAGCGTGGCGCGGATGGCCTTTCCGGCGTGATCTACGCGCGTCTTGTAGCTGCCGGAGGGGATCCCGACGAGCTCCAGGGTGCCGCTACCGTCCCACTCCTGCTTGAAGTCGGCGGTGACGCTGTCCAGCGTGACCAGTGACGGCGACGCGAGGGTGAGCTTCAGGGTCGCGGTCGTGCCGTCCATCGCGCCGATCTCGTACCGACCGCCCGGGGGAGCCTTCGCCGCGGGCTGCGCGGGCTCGACGGGGGTGTTGACGACCGGCTGCTCGGGCGGGTCCTCCTTGCCCAGGAGCGCCACGCCGGCGCCGACCCCGACGACCAGCAGGATCACCAGGCCGGCCACGCCGACGATCAGCCCCTTTCCACCCTTGGCGGGCGCGGGCTGCGGCGCAGGCGGCGGGCGGGGGGGCGCGCTCGGCTTCGCGACCGGGGGCGGCGCGCTCGGCCTCGCGACGGGAGGCGGCTCGGCCGGGGGCGGCTCGGCCGGGGGCGACGAGGCGGGCGGGCGCCAGGCATCGACGGCCGGGGGCCGCCAGGCGTCCGCGACCGGGGCCCGATCGGAGGCTGCGGAGACCTCGGCCGAGAATTCCTCGGCGGGCGCCTCGGCCGACTCGGCCGGGCTCTCCGGCGAGCGGGCCCAGTCGTCGTTGCTCGGCTCCTCGTCCGTCTCCGCGGGCTGGCTCCAGGTGACCTGCGCGGCGTTCGAGCTCGGCTCGGCCTCCGGGTAAGGCGGGTCCGCCCAGCCGGGCTCGAGCTCGTCCTCAGCGGCGGTCTCCTCGGAGGGCACCTGCTCGGAGGTGGTCTGCCCGCTCTCCTCGACGTGGTTGTCCTCAGGGATCAGGCTCTGCGGGCCGCTGGCCCGATCCTCGAAGAGCGTGCTGCCGGTGAGCGGATCATCGGGGTTCTGGACGGGCTGCACGCCCTCCAGCGCGGCGCGCACGACCTGCCGACAGAAGCGCTGGAGCCCGCCGTCGTTGACCACGTCGGCGAGGTTGTCCATCAGGTCCACGACCTCCCCGGAGGAGGGTCGGGAGGTGCCGTCATAGGCCAGCATCCGGCGCAGCACGTCGCGGATCAGCTCGGCGGACTCCTCCGGGAGATCCGAGAGATCGACGGCCTGGATCCGCTCCTCGAGGGCGTTCTCGTAGCGCTCGGCGCGGATGAAGATCTTGCCGTAGGTCTGGAAGGTCAGCAGCTCGTAGAGGTTGACGCCGAGCGAGAAGACGTCGCCCGCCGGCTGATCCGGGTCGCCGAGCAGGCGCTCGGGCGCCATGTAGGCCTGGCTGCCGAAGGCGAGGGCCTGGGTCTTGGCCTCGCGCTCCTCGAAATTGGCGCGGGCGGTGCCGAAGTCCAGCACCTTGACGTCACCCGGGGCCGTCACCATGACGTTCGACGGCTTGATGTCGCGGTGGATGACGTGCAGGGGCGCGCCGCCGCGCATCGGCACCTGATTGTAGGCGCTGTCCAGGGCTCCGGCGATGGCGGCCGTGATCTCGAAGGCGACCCGGCGCGGCAGGCGCACGCCGTTGTCGCGGCAGTACGAGATCAGCGTCTTGAGATCGACGCCCTCGAGGTACTCCATGACCACGGCGCACTGGCCGTTGATCGAGGTGAGGTCCTCGACGCGCACGATGTTGCGGTGGTGCAGGAGTCCGAGCAGGCGCGCCTCGTCTCGTGAGCGCTGCGCGATCTCCTGGTGTCCCGCCCACTTTCCGTGTAGCAGCTTGATCGCGACGACGCTGGAGAAGCCCTCGGCCGTGATCATCTCGGCCACGTACACCTTCCCGAAGGCGCCCTCTGCGAGCTCCTTCAGGAATCGGAAACGACGACGCGGCTCCACCATGCGCTAGACTCCACCCGGACGGGCGCTCCCGCCACTATAGCGCGCTGGAGCACGCTCCGGAGGGCTCACTCTCCGCACAGCCCGCCCGGACCAGCCATCAGCTCCCAGGTGAGGTGCATCAAGGCGAAGTATTCCACAAGCCGATCCTCGATCCCAGGGTTCTCTTTCTTGACGACGTCCCAGGACCAGGTGGAGGCGAGACCGCGCCCGAAGGGTTTGCGGCCCTCCAGCAGGTCCTCCTCCTTCTGCAAGACCAGCGCGGCGACGGCCATCAGCGTCGCGTCCTCGTGCTTCTCGTCGCCCAGCTCCGCGACGCGGTAGACCTCGTCGATGGGGGCGGACAAGGTCCACTTCTGGCGCTTCAGGCCGCTGACGCGGTCGATGCTGACCGGGCGGCGCATGCCCTGCTCCTCCTCGACGAGGAAGCGCAGGCCGCCATAGCGCGGCCGGACCTGCTGGGTCGAGCCGCAGAAGGCGTCCTCGACCTGCGTGGGGTCGTCCATGCTCTCCAAGAAGAGCTGCATGCGCTCCTTGTGGCGGTCGTCGAGGTCGCGCAGGCGATCGAGGGTCTTCTTCGCCATGCCGTCGGGCATGCCGAAGGCGGCGAGGTTCTTGGCGCGATCGTTGGCGATGGGCTGCAGCTGCAGCAGGGGGTCGTTGTCGTCGGTGACGTGGCGCGGCTGGAACTCCGAGGGGGCGATGCCCTTGTACTCCTCGTGCCAGTTGTACTCGGTGTACAGCAGGTAGCCGTTGATGCCCGCCAGGATGAGCGTGGCGCCGCCGACCGCGAAGGGACGCAGGGTCATCGCGACCTCCACTGGGAATGGATCATCGGCTACCTCCACCCTTGGAGCGGACCTCGTCCGCGCTGGGGGTCTGGAACGCCTTGCAGTACCCTTCACCACGATCGTACTGACGCCACGGGTCGAAGGCCGCCTCCGATCCGTAGTTCTTCGCGTAGTAGCACACGGCGAGGATGTGCTGGGCGACGATGTTGTAGGCGTAGTGCTGGGTCTCTTTCCACAGCACGCTGCCGCACTTCTCGTCGGGGGGCAGGTTGGGCTGGGTGCAGAGGATGTTCTGGCCGTAGAAGTCGGGCGCCTTCTCCAGCTTCTTGGCCTCGGCGTACTTGGTCCAGGCCCACTTGACGCCCGCGCGCCGCCCCGGCTGGTAGCGGCCGTCGTCGTAGCCCATGTTGTGGCTGAGGATGGTCATCTGCACGATGGAGCCCGTCGCCTTCAGCTCTTCGTCGGAGTAGGCCTCGGCCAGCAGCTTGATGGCGCCGCGCGTGGACTCCTGAAGGTCCTCGCGCTGATCCACCTCGCACTCCTGGATGCGGCACTGGTTCAAGTCCGGGTCGAAGTAGACGCGCTTCTCGTTTCGTGGGACGACGATCCCCGTCGGCGCCCACTTCTCCTGGCTGCCGCGCAGCTTGCAGCCAGACACCTTCATTCCGACGCGGTGGGCCACCTCGGGCATGAACTGCCACCAGCCGCGCGCGCAGACATAGGACTGCGAGTTGGCGTTGTAGCGCGACTCCTGGTAGGGGATGCCGGCGAAGACCTCGGGGAGGCCCGTGTCGCGCAGCTCCTTCGTGACGTAGGCGTAGTGCTCGCGCACCTGCTCGAGGCGCTGCCAGAACTTCCAGGCGCGGGCGTGGAGCTGGGCCGACCGCTTGACGTACTCGTAGAAGCGCGCGTCCCACTGACCGACCTGCTTGAGCTCCTGCATGCTGGCCGCGTCCGCGTTCGGCTTCATGACGAAGTCGAAGAAGGGCTGGTTGAGCCCCTCGGCGAGCTGCGGGTCGAGGGGCGTGGTGGTCTCGACGAAGTTGTAGTACTCCTCGCCGGCGTCCACCGGGCCGATGGGCTGAATCTCCGGCGGCTTGATCAGGTAGATCAGCACGGCGACGGCGGTGGAGATGCCGATCATCACCACGCTGGGGATGAACCAGGGCGGTCGCCCCCGCTCGACGTCCAGCTCCTTGATCTGGCTTCCGTCCTCCAGGCGGGACTCGCTCAGGATCTGGTTCTGCTCCCAGACGCCCAGGCGGCGGCTCTCCACGAAGATCAGGGTGACGCCGCGGCCGGGCGGGCCGAGGTGGACGGCCGCGCCGGGGCTCAGGTAGACGGGGCCGC
>CAZKWG010000432.1:0-6939 GCA_964556105.1 uncultured Enterobacterales bacterium
GCTCTGCAGGCGCAGCGTGCGAGTCTGGACCTCGCCCATGAGGATCTGGCCGTCCTCCAAGGTGGCGCGGACAGGGGTCTGGTTGGCGGCGTTGCCGAAGAGCAGGGCGATGACGTGGACCATGGTGTACCTCAGGGGTTCAGGTCCACAACGGCGCCCGTCGGCGTCGCTTACACCTCCGCGTGAGGACGGGGGGCGCCGGGCGCATGCGGACAGGGTGTCAGGCATAGAGAGGGTGATAAAATATCGTAAATCCATATTTATTCGCGTCATGGTTGAAAACTGACCATGTCATCATTAGATTTCTCATATGTACTTCGAACGTCAGCTCACTCCCAGACTTCTACGGCTCATCTCGCAGTTCCCGATCGTCGTGATCACGGGCGCCCGGCAGGTGGGGAAGAGCACCTTCCTGCGCCACGCGCTGGGGGAGCGGTGGTCCACGGTCGTCTTCGACCCCGTCGTGGATATCGAGAACGCTCGCCAGGATCCGGATCTTTTTCTGGACAACAGGCCACCGCCGCTGGTCCTGGATGAGGTTCAGTACGCGGCCGAGCTGGTCCCGGCGCTGAAGCGACGGGTAGATCGGGATCGGCGGCCCGGCCAGTACGTGCTGACGGGGTCGCAGCAGTGGGGCGTGCTGCGCGCGCTCGCCGAGAGCCTGGCGGGTCGTGTGGTCTTCCTCGACCTGGAGGGGTTCTCGCTCGCGGAGCAGGTGAACGCCACGCCGGAGCAAGGCTGGCTTCAGACCTGGCTGGAGGCGCCCGAGCTGCTCCGCGAGGCGTCGCGCCTGCCCATCCAGAGGACGCTCTATGAGCTGCTCTGGCGGGGATCGTTGCCGGATGCCTGTCTGCTCCCTCTGGACGTCGTCCCGGACTTCCATCTCGCCTACCTGCGCACCTACATCGAGCGCGACGCGCGCCTGCTGGCCGAGGTCTCCGACTGGCAGCGCTTCGGGCGCTTCGTGGGCCTGTGCGGCGCGCTCACCGCGCAGGAGGTCAACGCCAGCCAGCTCGGGCGAGACATCGGACTCAGCCCGCAGACGGCGCGGCGTTGGCTGGATGTGCTGATCGCCACCTTCCAGTGGTTCGAGATCCCGGCCTGGTCCGGGAACGCGCTCAAGCGGGTCAGCGGTCGGCCGAAGGGCTACCTCTTCGACACTGGGATGGCCGCGTTCGTGCAGGCCATCTCTACCCCCAACGCCATCGGGGCCCATCCGCTGGCGGGCGCGCTCTTCGAGACCGCCGTGGTCGGCGAGATCCGCAAGCAGTGCGCGATGATGTCGCCCCGACCCACGCTCTATCACTGGCGCGCGCACAGCGGCCCCGAGGTCGACCTTCTGTTGGAGCGCGACGGGACCCTCTTCCCCATCGAGGTCAAGCTGAGCAGCAGGCCGACCCTTCGCGACCGGAGGGGAATACAGGCGTTTCAAGAGGCGTATCCCAGGCAGCGTCTCGGGCCTGGACTGATCCTCGCGCCCACCGAGCGGCCGATCCGCCTGGGAGAGCGCGACTGGGCCTTGCCTTGGGACCTGGCCGCTGGCCACCTCCACGCCGCGCGCTGACCATTGGCTGACCTTGGTCGCCGGGGGACGGCCACGCCCCGACGCCGTCGATAGCCTGGGGGCAGACCCGCGCTCACACCGCATCCAAGGGAGCCCCCATGACCCGATCCTGCACGCTTCTGACGCTCTCCACGCTTCTGACGCTGACGGCCTGTCCCGGGGGGAGCAGCAAAGACTACGCCTGCGAGCGCGCCGCGGGCAGCCCCACCGATCGCGGCTACCTGGGCGAGGTGGGCGCCGACGGCTGCGAGGCCGGCTTCACGTGCGCGAGCGAGCCCGGCGAGGGCGGCGGCGACTGCCTGGAGGAGACCGTCGCCCAGTGTGTGCTGGACGGGCTCGGCGAGGGCGCGGGCGTGAGCAAGGACTGCGCCGAGGACGAGGTCTGCGTGGTGGGCGCCGGCGCCTGGTACGGGCGCTGCGAGGGCTGGGCCGAGCAGGGTGAGGAGATCAGCGGCGCGGTGAGCTGCGACAGCTCCGCCGCCGAGCCGCTGTCCGTGCAGAGAGGCGAGGTGATGAGCTTCGACCTTACCTTTGATGTCCCGGAGGACGACACGATCAGCGTGACCGCGGGCGCCGACTTCCTGGACGCCGACGGGACGCTGATCCACAACGGCAACCCGCTCGGGTTGAGCAGCTACGTGCTCGAGGACCCCGTCAGCCTGGACCTGACCTGGTCCTGGCAGGACGACGCCGAGCTGAGCTGGTCGTTCTGGGCCATCGAGTGCAACACCGTCCCGTTCACAGCCAGCTACGCGCGCCACACCGGCCCCGTCACCCACATCGACACAGCCGCCGCCATGCCGCTGGCCCAGGGCGAAGCGGCGAGCGCCGTCCTCGGCTGTCACTACGAGGGCGGCGACGGCGTGACCCGCCACGTCGCCCACCTCTATGCGCTCGAGGCGGCGGCCGGCGACGAGCTGTCGCTCAGCCTCTCGGTCGAGGGCTTCGACGGCGACACCGCCGCCCTCACCACCGTCACCCTCCTGGACGCCTCCGGCGCGGAGGTCATCGAGAGCGGCAACCCGGTCACCATCGACACCTGGGCGAGCCCCACGCCCAGCCGAGACGTCACCGTGCCGGAGGCCGGTCTGTACTATCTGTCCGTGGACGCCGCGGCGAGCGAGTGTGCGCCGACCCGCTACGCCGTCGGGTACTGACGAGACGCGGGGTCGCGGCTCAGCGCCTGCGCGAGGAGCTGCGCCGCGGCCGCGACCTCCGCCCAGCGCGCCGCCGGAGGGCGCTCGGGCGGGCGCGCCTCCCTCAGGTGGGCCAGGACCATGGCGCGCTCAGTAGATGACTGTTGGTCATTTATCAGCGCGTGCGTCGCCTCCAGCACGAGCGCGACGTGCACGATCGCGGAGCTTCGAGGGAGATCCTCCCGCCTCGGCTCCTGACCGCCGGTGGCGATGGCCAGAAAAGCTTCGCAGCAGAGGTGGACCTCCGGCGTGCGCCGCGGCGAGATCAGCCCCCGCGCCTCCCGCAGCATGGGCCGCGCCGCGTCCAGGTCGCCCTCCAACCAGACGGCGAGCGCCAGGTTGAACAGCACCGCGCCCCGATACGCCTCCCCCCGCGCCGCCGCGTAGTCCAGCAGGGCCTGACCGAACAGCCTCCGCGCCTCCGTGGCGCGCCCCTCGATGAGCGCCACCGCGCCCAGGACGGGCACGAGGATCGAGGCGTTGAAGGTGGCGCGCAGGGTCATCGCGCCGGGCATCGCCCGCTCCGCCGCCGCCCGCGCCCGGTCCGGCCAGCCCGCGTAGTGCGCGAGGTGCGCGAGCTGGCTGAGCGCGAGGTTCTCCCGCTCCAGGCGCCCGCTGTCGCGGCTGGCCTCGACGGCGCGGTGCAGGAGGATCTCCGCCTCGGTGAACGCGCCGCGCTGAATCAGGTAGACCGCCAGGTTGCTCTGGATCGAGGGGAGCAGGTAGCCGCAGCCCTCCTGCTCGGCGAGCTGCATCGCCCGCCGCGCGACGGCGATCCCCTCGTCCAGCCGGCCCGCCCGGTAGAGCCCGTTGGCGAGCTGCGCGCCGACCTGCACGGCGAGGAAGCGCGCGCCCTGCGCCTCGGCCTCCTGCCAGAGCGGCGTGAGCAGGGCGATCGCCTCCGCCTCGCGGCCGCGGGTGGAGATCTGTCCGCCCAGGTGGGTCCACAGCGTGCAACGTTCCTCGAGGGAGGCGTCTGGCCCGAGGAGCGCGCAGGCCCGCTCCGACAGCGCGACGCCGCGCAGCACGTCGCCTGTGTTGGACACCACCACCGCCTGATGATGCAGAAAGGTCGCCTGCGCGTGGGCGGGGACCTCGCCGAGCTGCGTCGCAGCCTGGTCCAAGGCCGGCAGGGCCAGCACACCCGGACCTGTCCAGTCCTGAATGCGGGCGGCCAGCCCCGCCGCGCGCAACACCCGCGTCGCCGGAGCCCGCGCCCGCTCCCGCGCCCGATGGAGGGCCGGGAGCAGGCGCACCAGGCGCGCCAGATCCGCCTGCTGCCCGCGGTGACGAAAGCGGGCCAGGAGGGCGTCGGCCAGGGTGACGACGTGATCATCCCACGCCGCCGCCGCCGCGCCCGCGGCCGCGCCGCCCACCCGCGCCGCGAAGCGACGCACCGCGTCCAGGAGCTGGAAGTGGGTCCCGTCCTCGCCCGGCAGGATCTGCAGCAGCGCGCGCTGCTCGAGCTGGTCCAGCCGGTCCAGCGCGCCCTCGCCCAGCAGCGCCGCCGCGTCGTCCAGATCGAAGCGGTCCTCGATGACGGAGAGACGGGCGAGATCCTCCCTCGCCTGGCCGGAGAGCAGCTCCCAGGACCAGGCGATGGAGGTCTCCAGGCTGTCCTGGCGGCTCTCGGCGACCACGCCGCTCGCCGCGGTCGTGACGTCGCGCGCGCCCGCCTCCACCCGCGCGAGGAGCTCCGCGCTGTTGAGCAGCCGGCCGCGCGCGGCGGTCAGCCGGATGGCGAGCGGCAGGTGGTCCAGGCGGTCCAGGAGGCGCGCTAAGTGGGGATCCTCGCAGGATCCGCCGCGAACGGACTCCCAGAGCTGGCGGGCGGCGGCGGGGGAGAGGGGCGGGACGGCGCGGACCTGCTCCTCGGCCCGCCCGAGCCGGTGTCGAGAGGTGACCAGGACGCGCAGCCCGCCGCCCTGCCAGTCGTCCAGGCTGCGCAGCCCGTCCGGCGGGAGGTGCTCGGCGTTGTCCAGCCAGAGGAGCGCGTCGCCCAGCGCGCGGAGGCGCTCCCCACAGACGGCGGAGATCGTGTCCAGCGCCATGTTCCCGAGCTGAAGGCGCAGCGCAGAGGCCATCGCCTCGACCACGCCGGCCCGGTCGCGCAGGCTCGACAGGGTCACGACGCGGACCGGACCCTCCCAGGCGAGCGAGAGGGCGCGGGCGAGGCTGGTCTTGCCGACGCCGCCGGGACCGTGCAGGGTCCACAGCCCGGGTCCCTGCGAGAGCTCGGCGAGGAGCTCGCGCAGCAGCGCGTCGCGCCCGAACAGGCCCGCGCTCGCGCTGCTGGGCACCGGCCGCTCGACCGGCGCGACGAAGCGCCAGCCGCGGCGCGGGACGGTCTCGATGTAGCGGGGCGCCGCCGCGTCGTCGCCCAGCGCGCCGCGGGCTCGCTTGATGAGCTGGTGCAGCGCGTCGTCGCTGACGTGGACATCGGGCCAGACGCCCGCCAGCAGCTCCTCGCGCGAGACGACGCGATCGGCGCGCGCGGCCAGAAAGCCGATGAGCGCGATCACCCGAGGCTGCGCGTGGACGCCCACGTCGCCGCGGCTCAGCGTGGCGGCCGCTGGATCCAGACGGAAGGGGCCGAAGCGGATCATGGCCGGCTCCTATCACAGGCGCGCTCGCTTCAGGAAGCGGGTCCGAGCTGGGGTCTCGAGCTGGGGTCTGACCTTATCCATTATCTATTTATGGAGCGTTCGCGGTTGAGGTCCCCGTTGCGGCCTCGGGGCGCATTCGGTCCGCTTTGACGCCAACTTTACACCTCGGTTGCTAAGCTCGCGGCTATCGCTGGAGCTCACCGTGTCTCGAACCCCCCTGCTCGCGCTGCTGCTGTCCTGCGCTCAACAGCCAGGAGAAGATCCCACGCCATCGCCGGCCTTCGGGCACCCCTTTCGCCGGCAGGGCGCGGCCTGGGTCACGGACGTGCCCGGTCGCGGGATCGTGGCGGAGATGGCGCCGGGGAGCGCGCGCATCACGCACGGCGGCGCGACGCTCCGGCTCTGGACGACCGGGGTCGGGCGCGCCACGGAGATGGCCGAACCCACGTTCTCGTCGCTGCAGCTGGGCGCCTGCCTCTCCGACCGGACGACGCCGGGTGGCGCCTGCCTGCGCCCGCTGGAGGCGCATGCGGGGTTGCTGACCGAGCGCTGGATTGGCCGCGCGGACGGGCTCCAGCAGACCTGGAGCGTGGCGAGCCCGCCCGCGGGCGCCGGGCCGCTGGAGATCTCCCTCGAGGTCGCGGGGGCCACGGTGCGCCAGATGGGCGAGGGGCTGCGTCTGGCGCTCGGGCCGAGCCACGCGCTGAACGTGAGCGGGCTCGCGGCCTGGGACGCGGACTGTACGCCGCTCGACGCGCGCTTCGAGGCCGCCTCTGGCGGCTTCCGTGTGGTGGTGGACGACAGCAGCGCGCGCTACCCCATCGAGATCGACCCGCTCTACAGCGCGGCGGGCTGGACCCTGGAGGAGTCGGAGAAGCGGACCGGCTTCGGGAGCAGCCTGGCCAGCCGGGTGGACGTCAACGGTGACGGGCTGGGCGACCTCGTCGGTGGGGCGGACGACGACAGCGCGGTCTACATCACCTATGGGCGCTCGGATCCGGAGGACGGAGCTCCCGACACGGTCCTCGAGGACGTGGGTTGGGTGGTCTCCGGAAGCGGTGACTTCGATGGAGACGGCTACGCCGACATCGCGGTGGGCGACCCGGAGGCCAACGAGGGGCTCGGCACCTTGCGTGTCTGTCGGGGCGGGGCAGACGGGGTCGAGCGCGACTGCAGCCTCCTGGCGGAGGGCGAGACCGTCGGCGAGGGTTTCGCTCGGAGCGCCGCCGCGTTGGACCTGAACGGGGACGGACTCCTGGACCTTGTGTTGGGTGCTTCTGAGGCGAACGCCTCTGCTGGACGGGTCGAGGTGCGGTACGGGACGGCGGCGGGCCTACCCGAGCTCGCTGATCTCCAGCTGGACGGCGCGAGCGCAGGGGACGGCTTCGGGGGCGCGTTGGCGCGGGCGGGCGACACGAACGGGGACGGCTACGATGACCTCATCATCGGCGCCGCCGGGGTCGCCGGCGCTGGCGCGGCCTATGTGTACCCTGGTTCCTCCGCGGGGCTGGACACGGCTGGCGCCATCACCCTCTCGGGCTCGACGGACAGCGCGTTCGGGACCAGCGTGGCG
>CAZKWG010000433.1:0-6925 GCA_964556105.1 uncultured Enterobacterales bacterium
GGCGGCGGTCAGGCGACCCAGAAGCGCACCGATCAGGACCTGTCGATGCGCTTCGTGCTCATCGGCTGCCTGGCGCTGGTGGGGGCGATCATGCTCTCGCCCTCGCTGCACATGAACATCCTGGGCGCCCTGCTGATCCTGGTCTTCGGCTTCCTCTTCGTCACCGTCTCCAGCCGGCTGACGGGCGAGATCGGCTCGAGCAGCAACCCGATCTCCGGCATGACGGTGGCGACGCTGCTGCTGACCTGCCTGATCTTCCTGCTGCTGGGCTGGACGGGCAAGGGCCACTACGTCACGGCGCTCAGCGTCGGCGCCATCGTCTGCATCGCCGCCTCGAACGGCGGCACGACCAGCCAGGACCTGAAGACCGGCTTCCTGGTGGGCGGCACGCCGCGCCAGCAGCAGGTCTCCATCCTCATCGGCGCGCTGGCCAGCGCGCTGGTGCTGGGCCCCATTCTGCTCAAGCTCAACGACTCGGCGACGGTCTATGTCCCGGCGAGCGAGGTCGCGGCGGGGCTGAGCACGGACGCCAGCGCGCTCACCGTCACGGAGGCGATCCGCGGGCCGCAGGCCAGCGCGGACAGCGCCAGCTACAAGGTCTGGCACAAGACGGACGAGGTGGGCGGGCCGGCGGGCAAGTACCTGGTCGATGAGGCGGGGCAGGCGGTCTGGCTGGTGGACCCCGGGATCAACGGCACGCACACCACGCGGCCGGACGGCTCGGAGGTGCGCAAGTTCGAGGCGCCGAAGGCCACGCTGATGTCCTACATCATCAAGGGCATCCTGAACCAGGATCTCCCGTGGGGGCTGGTGCTCTTCGGCGTGATGATCGCTGTCACGCTCGAGCTCGCGGGCATCCCCAGCCTCGCCTTCGCCGTCGGGCTCTATCTGCCCATCTCCTCGTCCACGCCCATCCTGGCGGGCGGGCTGCTGCGTTGGGCGGTCGACCGCGCGAAGGCGAAGGAGATGGGCGGCGCCGTCACGGCGGCGCAGCTCGAGGCGGAGAGCGACAAGAGCCCAGGCGTGCTGATCGCGTCGGGCTACATCGCGGGCGGCGCCATCGCCGGCATCGTCATCGCCTTCATCGCGGGCGTGTTCGGCGACATCGACGCGGCGATCACGAAGTGGGCCAGCACCTCGAACCCCCTCTTCGAGGGTCCGAGCTCGGACCTGCTCAGCCTGCTGCCCTTCGCGGCGATCGCGGCGTTGTTGTATTTCGTCGGGCGGGAGAAGCTGCTGCGCGCGAAGAGCTGAGCGGCGCCTCCCCGATCAGGCCCTCCACAATCCCTACGCATCTCCCACCTCGGCGCTTGACGTCCTGGGGTGGGTGCGTACCTCTTTCCTGACAGTCCGAACACGACGCAGGAGCGGTCAGACGCCGGGAATGAATCATTCCGTGCGTCGCCGGGTCCAGGCGGCCGGGCTGGTGTGTCTCCCCCGAAACACCAAGAGGGTGTCATGGCCGACCTGCGCCTGGATCTCCGCATCCCCCACGATCTCCCCGAGACGCTCCCCGTCCTGCCGCTGCGTCGCGGCGTCCTCCTCCCTGCCGTGACCAGCTCCTTTGGCGTCGGGCGGGCTCGCTCGCTGGCCGCGCTCCAGGCGGCCAGGCAGGGCTTCGTCCTCGTCGCCGTGCAGCGGGAGCCGACCGAGGAGCCCGTCCCCTCCGACCTCCTGTCCACCGCCGTCCTGGCGCGCATCGTCGAGGCGCCGCGCGGCAGCCCCGCCCAGGTCGTGCTGCAAGGCATCACCCGCGTCTGGCTGCAGGGCTTCCCCAGCTCCCACCCCTACCTGGAGGCGCGCTGGAGCGTCGCCGACAGCGTCTGGCCGAACACCGCCGCGTCCGAGGGCGCCCTGCGCGCCGTCCGCGAGGCCGTTCAGGCCAACGCCGACCTCTTCGGAGCCCAGGCGGCGAACCTGCTGAACCTCCGCCTGCCCCCGAGCCTCTTCCTGGACGCGGTCTCGGCGGCGGTCGAGGGGCCCGAGCTGTGGAAGCGCGAGGTGCTGGCCACGGTGGACCCGCTCGTGCGCGCCGAGAAGCTCATCCATCACCTGAACTATGTGCGCGAGGTGATCGCCGCCCAGCAGTCCATCCGCGAGCGGGTGGAGGCCGACGCGCGCGACCTGCAGAAGGAGGCGCTGCTGCGGCGCCAGCTCAAGGCCATTCAGGACGAGCTGGGCGAGGGCAGCAACGACGACGAGCTGGTCCGCCTCAAGGAGAAGCTCAGCGCCGCCGCGCTCCCGGACGAGGTGCGCACGGTGGTCGACCGCGAGCTCAAGCGCCTCGAGCGCCTCGCCCAGCAGGGGCCGGAGCGCAGCGTGGCGATGGACTGGCTCGAGCGCATCGCCGACCTGCCCTGGGGCAAGAGCACGGCGGTGGACCTCGATCTGGGCGCGCTCGAGGACGCCCTGGACCGCTCCCACCACGGGCTGGAGGAGGTCAAGCGCCAGGTCATCGAGCACCTCAGCGTGCGCAAGCTGGCCGGCCACGGGCGCGCAGACGTCCTGCTGCTGGTCGGCCCCCCCGGGGTCGGCAAGACCAGCATCGGCCAGGCCATCGCCGACGCCAGCGGTCGCAAGCTGGTGCGCGTCGCCCTCGGCGGCGTGCGCGACGAGGCCGAGCTGCGCGGTCATCGCCGCACCTACATCGGCTCGCGCCCCGGGCGCCTGATCGAGGGCATCCGCCGCGCCGGCGCCCAGGACCCCGTCGTGCTCCTGGACGAGGTGGACAAGCTCGGCAAGGGCTGGCAGGGCGACCCCGCCGCCGCCCTCCTGGAGATCCTCGACCCCGAGCAGAACCACGCCTTCGTGGACCACTACCTCGAGGTCCCCTTCGATCTCTCCAAGGTCCTCTTCATCGCCACGGCCAACGACATCTCCCAGGTGCCCGACCCGCTGCGCGACCGCATGGAGGTCCTGGACATCGCCGGCTACACCCGCGAAGAGAAGGTGGTCATCGCCCGGAATCATCTGCTAGATAAACTAGCTGAGAACACCGGCGTCCCCCTCACGGACGTCGTCATCCCCGACGAGGTCATCCGCGAGGTCATCGCCGGCTGGACCCGCGAGGCGGGCGTCCGTCAGCTCCAGCGCGCGCTGGGACGCATCTTCCGCGCCGCCGCCGTGAAGAAGGCGAAGGGCACCGCGGACGGGCCGCTCACCATCGCCGTGAGCGACCTGCCGAAGCTGCTCGGCCGCCGCAAGCTGCGCGACGAGGAGCACGACGCCCCGAACCGCCCCGGCGTGGCGACGGGTCTGGCCTGGACCCCGGTGGGCGGCGACGTCCTCTACGTCGAGGCCAGCACGCTGCCCGGCAAGGGCCAGCTCATGCTCACCGGCCAGCTCGGCGACGTGATGAAGGAGTCGGCGCGCGCGGCCCTCACCTATGTGTTGAGCCACGCCGCCCTCCTCGGCATCCCCGAGAACAGCCTGGAGAGCCGCGACGTCCACGTCCACGTCCCCGCGGGCGCCGTGCCCAAGGACGGACCGAGCGCGGGCGTCACCCTCTTCACCGCGCTGGCCAGCCTGCTGACCCGCCGCCCCGTCCGCGCCGACGTCGCCATGACGGGCGAGGCCACCCTGCGCGGGCGCGTCCTGCCCGTCGGCGGGATCAAGGCCAAGGTGCTCGCCGCTCACCGGCGCGGCATCAAGACCGTGATCCTGCCGAAGGCCAACGAGGGCGACCTGGAGGACGTGCCCGATGACGTCCGCGCCGAGATGACCTTCGTGCTCGTCACCCATATGGAGCAGGTCCTCGAGGCCGCCCTGCTGGACGTCGAGGAGGAGCCCACCGGCGCCGTGATCCCGGTGCGCTCCGCCGAGCAGGAGCCCGACACGACGGAGGAGGAGGCCGGCTGGCACCAGGGGGCCGAGGCCTGAGCGCTCACCACCCCCGCTGACCCGGTCTCAGCCCGTCAGGCGCTTCGCCTGCCAGGCCGACCAGTCGGCGGGGGTGTTCAGGTTGCGGAGCGCGTCCTCCCACGTGATGGGGACGCGCACCGCGCTGGCCAGGGCCTCCTGGAGGGTCTGGCCGGTCATCAGCAGGTCGCGGGTGACGCCGACGTCGATGAGGACGGGGTGTCCCTCCTCGCCCGCGACCGTGGGGACAGCCTGCTGCCCGGCGGCCAGGAGCTGCCCGAAGACCTCGTCCGGCGCGGGGGGCACATCGACCGGCGTGACGAGCGCCCAGCTCTCGTCGGGCAGATCACGGATGGCCAGCAGCAGGGACTCTCGCGGGCCGGTGTTGGCGAACCAGGGGTTGCGGACGGGCGCCCCCATGGGCGGCAGAGCGGCGATGACGCGCTCGGCCTCGGCTCCCACGACCACGCGCACACGATCGCAGACGCGCGCGAGGGCCTCGACATGGCGCGCGACGATGGGCGCGCCGTCGAGGTCGAGCATGGCCTTGGAGCGCCCCATCCGGCTGGAGGCGCCCGCCGCGAGCACGATGCCGACCAGGGTGCCAGGGCGCGGGCCGGGGGTGAACATGGATCCAGGCTAACGCGCGGAGGGCTCACGCGCGCACGCCTGCGAGTGCGCCGCGGAGCGTGCGGCGAGGGCGCTGAGCGCGCCTTCCCTGAGCCCGCTGGCCGAAGATCGGGGAGGGCCCCCTGTGGCGTCGCTGCGTGGTGCGCCAGCTTTCTATACACTGTAGCGTGCTGGCGCTCACGAGAAAATCAGGCTGATCGGCTGAGAATGTATCCGAAGTATACGGTACATTCGTACGGTATATAGAGCGGAGAGGCGACTCCATGGACGTGACCGAACGCTTGAGGACGCTGCTCAGGCCCTGCTCGTGGGTGCGCGAGTCCTCGACCGCGCTGCGCCTGGTCCCCGAGCTGGCCGTGGACATGCCCTCTCCGCTGGACCTCGCCACGCTGGATGGCGCCACGGAGCGGGCGATCCCGGTCCGCAGCGTGGACGCGCTCATCGAGCCTGTCGCCACGGTCGTGCTGCAGCTCGCCGAGACTGCTCTGGAGGGAAAACCCAGGGAGGAGCTCCATCGAGCGGGCGCCGATCGCATCCTCTCCGACAGCCTCGTCCCCATGGTCGCGGAGCTGCTCAGCCAGGGATCGGGGCCTGGGCTGGGCGCCCAGTCCGTCCCGGCGCTGTCGGTGGCCTGGCTCTCCAGCCGGATGCTCAGCGGCAGCCTGGCGGAGATCAAGGAGCGTCGCCCGGACCTGGCGGGGAAGCTGGCGAAGCTGCAGTCGAAGCTGGGCGAGCTGCCCGCGGCGCGGCGCGGCGCGGTGCTGGCGGACGTCACCTGGGGCATCCGAGGGCGGCTGGCGGCGGCGGTCTCCGTCGCGCAGGCCGGCGGCTGGAGCGTCGAGTCGAGCGGCCTCTACCGCAGGGTGATGTCCGAGTCTCTGGTCCTGGCCTTCCCGCGCGGGACCCTGGACGAGCAGATCCCCTTCGGCGTGCTGGCGGTGATGCTGGGCCTGCCCTTGGAGGAGTCGCTGGCGAGCTCCATCGAGAAGGCGGCGGGCGCCGTGATCCCGGCCCTGGTCGAGCGACGCGCGCGCGGCAAGGCCACGCCGATCGACGACGCGCTGGCATCGGCGTTCGCGGCCGATCTCGCGGCGGCGCCGAACGCCCGCGGGGTGCTCTTCGACCTCTGGAGCGGGCCGCTGCTCATCGCCTCGCTGCCCGATCTGGCGGACAAGGGGCTCCTGACCAAGGCCAACGTCCCCAAGGAGGTCGCCGCCGCGCTGCTGCGGCGCGATGTCGTCCGCGCGCTCGCCGCCTCTTGGCGCGATCTGGTCACGGCGCTGCTCTCCTGGGACATCATGTCCGCCCTCGTCTCGCGCCTGTACCCTGTGCGCCTGGAGAAGGGACGTTGGACGGCCCCGATGGGGCGCCTCGCTCCCCATGCGCGCTGGGACCTGCTTGTCCCGCGACCGCTCCTGCCGGCCGCGCGGGCGACCATCGTCGCGGTGAGCGTCAGCGGCGCGCGCGCACGCGCCATCAAGGTGGCGGCGGAGCGTGGGAGGCCGCTGATCGCCGGGGCCGCGGACGGCGCCTGGTCCAGGCTGGTCGCCGAGACCCCGGGGGGCGTCTTCACCCTGATGGGCGAGCGCGGCGTCGCGGCCTTCTCGGACCCGCTGGTCGCGCTCAGCTTCGCCCGCAAGGCGCGTCAGGTGCTGGGTGGACCCGGTCGGATCCCGGTGGGCTATCTCGGCGATCCCGTCGAGCTCCCGCCCGGCGTCGCGGCCCCCGTCGGCATCGCCCTGGGCGACGTCAGCGGCGGCACGGACGGCAGCGCGGTCTGGCTGGATGGCCCCGCCGTCTCGGAGGCGATCAGCCTCTGCGGATACGGAGAGCCCGATCTCTCCCAGGACGTGGACCCCTCGGGCATTCGCGGCGCCGCGGCTGGACCCGACGGGCTGCGCAGCCGCGGGATCGTGGTGTCCGCCACGGCCTTCGCCGGGATGGCCCAGGCCGCGCGCGACGTGGAGCGCCCCTGCCACGTGCGCGGCAAGGGCGGCGCCGTGGGCGGCGTGGGCGAGAGCTTCAGCTTCTATCCCATCCACAGCTGGATCGAGCCCGAGGACGGGACCATCGTGGCGGCGCTCTCCCTCAGCGGAGCCGAGGGTCCGTCAGAGCTGATCATCCAGTCGAAGGCGGCTTTCCCCGACCTGCACGAGGCCGACGCCGAGCTGGCGCGGACGCGCAAGGGTCGAGGCGGCCAGGGCGCGCCGGCCGCGGGCGCCTCGTCGAGCTTCGCCGCGTCCCCCTTCGCGTCTTTCGAGGCCGCCGGGCGCGGCGGCGGCGATCCCTTCGGCGGCGCAGCCATGGGCGGGGTCGATCCCTTCGCCGCCGCGGATCCGTTCGCCGCGCCCGCGCCTGCTCCGGCCCCCGCGCCTGCGCCCGCGCCCGCGCCCGCGCCGGTGGCGGCGGCCTGGTCGCCTGCGCCCCCCGCGCCCGC
>CAZKWG010000434.1:0-6912 GCA_964556105.1 uncultured Enterobacterales bacterium
CCAGCCGCGCCGCGCCGGAGGTGTCGCCGCGCTGCTCGGCCGCGCGCCAGACCTCCTGCACGGCGACCAGCAGCTTGCCGATCATGTGCCAGTACACGCTCCCCAGGCCCTCATAGGCGTACATCGTCCCCGACCGCCCGGTGAACGCGCGGTGGTGGAAGGTGGCCTCCCACAGGGCGAGCACGGCGGCGTGCTCGCCCGGCGAGACGGGGAGCGCCCGCAGGACCGTCGCCACGTCGCCGGCGTTCTTCAGGTGAGGCGCGAAGCGCAGGCGCCCCTCGGCGTCGCGCAGGATCAGGCGACGATCGCCCGCCTCGAGGTGCGCCTGCACGAGCGGCACGGCCCGCGCCTCCGCCTCGGGCACGAGGTTGCGCTCCAGGAAGGAGGGCAGGGCGCGCGCCGGGTAGAGCAGGAAGCTGTCCACGTCCGGCCGGTAGAGGGGGCCCTCGTAGAGCCGCTCCACGAGCGCGGCGGCGGCGGCGGCGTCGAGCAGCCCCGACGAGAGCACGGCGACCTGGCCCTCCAGCATGGGGTAGAGGCGCTCGACGCTCGCGGTCTCGTCGTCGAAGCGGAGCAGGTCGTAGCCGTCGAAGAGGCCGTCCTCCCGCCGCGCCGCGGCGAGCGCGTGGTCCAGCCAGGCGCGACCGAGCACGCACAGCTCGGTGAGCAGGGCCGAGGGGCGCGCCACCCGGTCCAGGCCGCCGCCCGCGTAGACCTCCGCCCGGTAGCGGCCAGCGGCCTCCCCGAGCGCGTCCATCACGCGGCGGCGACCGCGATCGTCCATCGCGTCCAGGAGGGGCCGCTCCAGGCGCAGGGTGCCGGTCACGGCGTCCAGCAGGCGGGCGAGGGCCACTGTGAGCTTCACGTCGCCGCTGAGCCCGTCCAGCAGCGCCTGGAGGACGACCAGGTGCCGGCGCAGGTAGGCCGCCGTGACGACCGAGACGCCGAAGCCAGCGAGGGCGTTGTTCGCGTCGTTCCACTCGGGTCGCTGGGTGTTCATCCACACGCCCGCGCCCGGCACCAGGCTGCCGAGCTTCGCCAGCACGGGCACCAGCAGCTTCTCGGTCAGGCTCACGCGGAGCACATCCGAGCCCTCGACCACGAGGCGCCCGTCCTGCCCCAGCCAGGCGACCCGCGCATCGACGGCCCGCTGCGCGGCGGCGTCGAATTCGATGGCCGCGCGCGGGTCCTGGACCAGCTCCGCGTAGGGACGGAGCCGGTAGGGCACGTCGGCGAAGGAGAAGCGCTCCCGGGGGAGCAGGCCGGCCAGCCGCCCCGGGTGATGGCGGAGGGAGAGCTCGAGCAGGCGGGTCAGGTAGGAGATCTGGTGGTCTCCCCAGTAGCCGAGGTTGGACCAGGGATCGTGCGGGTCGGGCAGCTCCCAGTCCACGCCCTGCGAGGTGATCCGGTAGGGGTTGTAGCCGTCGCGCGTGGACGCGTTGACGAAGGTGCAGATCGCGCTCTCGACGAACTCCGGGTAGCTGGCGAACAGCGCCTCCCAGTTCTGGAAGACGTCGCGCCAGTTCCCCTCCCAGGACACGCGCCGCCCGCCGTCGGCGTCGCGGACGCGGATCGAGAAGCTGTTCCAGGGGCGGCTGGGGTCGCCGTGCCGTCGGCCGAACCACAGGGGCAGCACCTCGTGGGCCAGGCGCACGAGATCCGCGTCGCCGGTGGCCAGGGCCTCGTCGAGCAGGGCGGCGCGCTCCAAGGTCGCCCCCGCGCGAGCCGCGAACCAGGCGCCGAGTCGCTCCCGACAGGGCCGGTTTCGGACGGCGACGAAGGCGGCGAAGCGGTCGATGGAGACCCGATGCTCGTCGACCGGGACGCCGCCGCGCATCGCGTTGAACAGGGCGTTGGCCCGCTGGTGCGCGTCGCGGTCGGGCTGGCCGGTGCGCTGGAGGCCGTCCACATCGCACAGGATGCCGTCCAACGCGGCGGTCATGGCGGCGAGCTCCGCGCCCAGGGCGGCGGCGTCGACGGAGCGGCGCCGGAGCTGAGCCACCTCGGCGTGGCCGCGGCCGACGTCGGCGACGATATGCCAGGTGTGGGCCGCTCCCGCCGCCAGGCTCAGCTTGGAGGCCACCAGGAAGGCCGCCGGCCTCCCCGTGACCAGCGCCTCGTGGGCGGGCCGCGCCCCGCGCGCCACGTCGTCGAGCTGATCGCGGCAGAGCAGCACGGCGGCCACGTCCAGCCCCACGCACCAGGCCACGTTGGCCCGCAGCGACTCGGCGGGCTCGGCGCGGTCGGAGGGGAGCGCCTCCAGGGTCAACAGCGCGAGCGCTCCCTCGGCGTCCCACTCGGCGCGGGTGTAGGCGTCGAGCAGGCAGCTCCCGGTCTGCACCAGCGGCAGGATGGCGTTGGCGGGCAGCAGCCCCTGGAGCCCATCGACCAGCGCGATCTCCAGCGTCCCCTCGCCTCCCGTGCGCTCCAGCGTGGCGCTGCGCACGAAGCCGTAGCGCTCGGAGAAGGCCCAGCGGTAGCGGAACCGGAGGC
The DNA here is from genome assembly GCA_964556105.1 of uncultured Enterobacterales bacterium. Classification (GTDB taxonomy): domain Bacteria; phylum Myxococcota_A; class UBA796; order UBA796; family CAZKWG01; genus CAZKWG01. The sequence continues at coordinate 2,494 of CAZKWG010000434.1, forward strand.
CGAGGCCCGGGTGCTCCTCCTCGAAGACGAGCTGGTCGCCGGCCACCGACTTGCGCAGGTGGCGTCGAACCGCGCCTGTGTTGCGCGGCCGGAAGGGCTCCCAGGTGGTGTCGCCCACCGTGATACAGGTCCAAGGGCCGATATCGTGGTGAGCCCGGTGCAGCCGATCGTCGGTCAGATAGGGGAAGAGCGAGCCCTGCGCGTCCACGCGCCCCGCCGCCAGCCCGCCGGCGGAGGACGCGTAGAGCCAGTGATCCGACGCGCTGACGACGCTGACCAGGAAGGGCGCCAGCCGATCCACATCGCGCACCTCGACCCACCCCGAGCCAGGGCCCGAGGTCCGGTTGCCGTCCTGAGCCTCCACAGAGGTCCGCATGGTCACCACGCCCGCTCGCTCACCCGCACCCAGTCGACCGTCATGGTGGCTGGGAAGGGGGTGGTCTCGTCCGGGGCGCCCACGTAGTTGCCGCCCACGGCCAGGTTGAGGAGGAGGAAGAAGGGGTCGTCGTTGACCCAGGTCGCGTCGTCTGGCAGGTCTCCCGCCGTCAATCGATAATAGATAACATCATCGACCAACCACGCGATGTGGCCCTCGTCGATCTCGACGGCGAAGTTGTGAAAGCCGTCCGAAAACGCGCCGTCGTCCAGGCTCAGGCTGCCGCCGATGCCGCCGGAGCCCGAGTACCCAGGGCCGTGGATGGTGCCGTAGATCGTCTCTGGCGCCTCGCCCTTCATCTCGAGGATGTCGACCTCGCCGCACCAGGGCCAGCCGATATCGCCGAACTCCGCCCCCAACATCCAGAACGCCGGCCAGAGCCCCGCGCCCTGAGGCACCTTGATGCGCGCCTCGAAGCGGCCATAGCCGTGCTCGAACAGGCCCTCGGTCTTGAGACGGGCCGACGTGTACGCGTTGCCCTCGTAGTCCTCTTCGCGGGCGACGATGTTGAGCAGACCGTCCCCGTCGTGGGCGGCGTTCTCCACACGATCCGTGTTGTACTCGAGCTGGGAGTTGCCCCAGCCGTCGCCGCCCACATCGTGGGTCCATCGCGACGGATCCGGCGGCGTGCCGGCCTCACCACGGAATTCGTCGGACCAGATCACCACCCACTGGCCGTCCGTGGGCGCCGTGGAGGTGCAGGCGATCAAGGCGAGGAGCGCGATCATGGCTCACTCCAGGTAGAGGTTGTCGATGTACAGCACGTCGCCCTCGGCGCCGCCCTCGCCGACCACGACGAGGGGCACCGTCACCTGGGTCAGGTCGGCGCCGCCGGCCGCGAGGTCGGCCAGAGGGATGACCAGGTGGTGCCACTCCCCATCGGCGGAGAAGCCCACGTCCGAGGCATCGACCCGGGCCTCGCCGCCGCCCACCATGCCCAGATCGGCGCCGGCGATGCCGCCCTCGGCGGGGGCGAGCAGGTCGAGGTTCAGGGTGGACCACGCGCTGAGATCCCGCGCCTCGTCCCAGTAGATCCCGCCGCCCCACCAGGCGCCGCCGGTGTGCGTCCAGACGTCGGAGCTGAGGCCCTCCACCCGCTCCTCGGAGCTGCTGACGGAGAAGGTGTTCTCGAAGATGTAGAAGTGGTCGGTGGGATCCACCTCGGAGGCGTCGCTCTCGTAGAAGATCCCCAGGGACAGGCGCGGCTCGCCCTCCACATAGGGGTCGGGCCCGGGCAGCGCGCTCGAGCCCGTGTCGTCGAGCCAGGACTCCGGGCTTGGATACGAGGGCGCCCCGAGCTCGGGTCGGCAGGCCAGGAGCAGCGTGATGAAGGGGATCATGGGCGCCTCCTCAAGGAACCTGGACGACGACCTGCTGGCCGTCGTCCGCCGTGACGAGCGCGTAGCCCGAGGTGTCGCCGCCGAGCTCCAGCAGGGCCTGATAGGCCAGCGGGGCGACGGGCCAGGCGTAGGTGCCCGTCTCGTCATAGGTCACGTCATCGGTGAACTCGTCCAGGACCACGCGGTAGCCGCGCACGGCGAGATCGCGGGCCAGCCAGAGGTCTTCCGCCGCCGCGAGCTCGCCCTCGTAGATCCCCTGGGCAGAGGCGGCCGTATAATACTGGTTCTCGCCCGTGGGGACCTGCACGAGCGCCGTGGCCATCGCGTAGAACCCGTGCACGGGCCCGGACGCGAGCACCTCCCAGCGCGTCTCCTCGCCGATCCCCTCCTGGAAAGGATTGTTGGGGTCGTACATCACCGAGGTGTCGGGGTGCACGCCCTCGTCGGGGCTGTAGGGCACGAAGGCGAGATCCCGCAGGTCGTCGCCATAATGGTAGGAGCCGGGGGGAACCGCGCAGCCGGCCAGAGACACGAGGAGCACGCTTCGCATGGTCTGCCTCACAGGCTCACGTGGATGTAGGTGCCGAGCTCGAGCTCATGCCCGAGGGCGTCGGGATCGCCGGGAACGGCGACCCAGTTCTCCGAGTTCTCGTCCAAGGTCCGGAACTTCCCGGACAGCCCGAAGCGGGTGGAGCGCTGCCCTACCCGCGGCGCCTGGAGCCCGGCCGACAGATCCGTGTTCAGCTGCAGGGGATAGGTCAGGTTATAGTCCTGGTGGAAATCGTAGGGCCCCCAGTCGTCGAGCTTCAGCGCCGTGTCCCAGGCGAGGGTCCGCCAGCGAAGCCCGAGATCTCCACCGTAGCGCGTGATCAGGCGCTCATCGCTGCCCCTGGCCTGGCCCGTGCCGGCGTACGCGCCCAGCAGGACGCGCAGCCCCGCGCCCGTGTTCATGATGGTGTTCAGACGCGCGTCCCACAGGTTGGCCGCCGGGGGCGCGTCGTCGAAGGAGAACAGGGTCCCGTCCTCCAGGAACCCGAAGTTGGAGTCGCGCGAGGTGGGCTGAATCCGGTAGGTCAGGTCCAGGCTGCCGGCGAAGGGCGCGTCCTCGCGATCGTCGTTGTCCCAGGCCCACATCCAGGTGCCAGGGGTGGGATCGAAGGCCAGCAGCAGCTCGAGGCCCGTCGTCTCCCGGTTCTCCAGGACGGCGAATGGATCGTCCAGCACGTTTCGAGGCCGCAAGGCCGAGCTGTACCAGCCGGTCTCCGCGTCCCAGGCGTCCCCGACCGCGGGGAGCGGGCCCACCAGCGGCCGCTGCAGGAGCAGGTTGGGCGCGATCTGGAAGGACCCAAGCTGGGCGGCGAACCCGATATTTCCGCCCATCTGGTTGCCACGGCCCGAGGGGCGCAGGGTCCAGCCCGTGAACACCTGCGTGGAATCGACCCCGCCGTCGGCGACCAGCCCCTTGTATGACGCGTCGGCGAGCACATGGAAGCGGCCCAGCTCGCCCACGATCCGGGCGCGCGCGCCCAGCGTGTCGGCCAGCGCGATCTCGTCGTGGATGACGTCGTAGCCGCTGTCCAGGTAGCTCTGATCCGTGCTGGCCTCGACGACGCGGGTGAAGGGCTCGCCCACCTTCTCGGTGCCGGCCATGATCCCGCCCAGGTCTACCTTGAAGGGGCCCGCCGCCATCGCCACCGCGAGCGTGCTCTTGCGCGTCACCTGGTCGGGCACGGCGAAGCTGGTCTGCACCGAGCTCTGCTGGGCGAGGTCCTCCTGGTGCGCGACCGAGACCTCCACCTTGCCCAGCCTCCGTTGGTAGAGGCCGATCACGGACGGGTTCGCGCCCCAGTACAGCTCGGGGCCGATCGCCAGGCGCAGGCCGTCCAGAGCGCCCTTGCCGGTGAACGCCACGCCGATGGGCGCGTCGCCGTTGTAGATGTCGATGTTGGGTCCGTAGTTGGCCTCGCGGTACAGGCCGAAGAAGTCGCCCTCATAGCCCCAGTGGAAGTGCGGCTCGCGGAAGAAGCCGTCGAGCGTGAAGAGATCCTGCTCCCAGGTGAACGAGGCGCGGTAGACGCGCACCCGCTCCAGGTTGGAGAGGCTGATCTCCTCCCCGTCCATGCCCATGCCCGTCAGGTCGCGCCCGCGGCTCTCGTAGAACACCGAGTCGATGCGGTTCTCGGGCACGTTGCCCAGCACGTTGACGGAGAGCGCCGCCCGGAAGTCGTCGCTGGGCTTCGCTCTGGTCTCCAGGTAGAAGGACTCCATGTGGTCTACGGAGAAGCGCTCCTTCCCCTCGCCCACGGCGGCCGAGCTGGTGGTCCCGAACGTGGACATCTCGATGCGCAGGTTGGAGACATAGGCCTTGGACAGCGTCTCGACCTTGCCGATCGCCAGCGCGGCCTTGTAGCTTCGGTCGTAGATCTGAGGGTCAATCGCCGCGAAGTGCGCGTCGATGGTCTCGGACGTGGTGGTCGGCGCGTAAGGATCGAGGCTCCAGGCGTCGCGCAACACATAGAAGGCCGCCCGCGGGAACACCTCGTACTGGCCGTTGGTGTCGGGCGCGCCCTTGGCCGTGATCCCGAACCACTCCTCGTTCATGTTGAAGGAGCCCTCGACGTAGTCCTCGGCGTAGGCGCCCGT